>JAYTTC010000453.1:0-5266 GCA_043745255.1 Verrucomicrobiales bacterium | reverse complement strand
TGGAGGCCCTTTCCTTCCCCTGCTTCCAGTACTCCGGAAGTCCCTTCTTGGTATCGCGCAGAATCTCAAGAATTGAACGCCGGGTAGCCTTCGAGAGGGTTGCGAAGTCGCCGCTTTCGTCCTTGTTGGTGAGTACATCGAAGAGACGCTGATAGAGCCGGTCGCGAAGGGGCTCTGGAAGCGCATCGAAGGTCGAGGAATAGATCAGGTAGCTGCAAGGATACTTAAACATGCGCGTTTGGAGGTCGAATTCCCGGAGCGATCGACCTTTGGAGTCATAAGGACCCTGCGCTGTGAAGGTCTCTGCAAAAGCGGTCGATCCTTTCACCGGCGATTTGAGCGGGACCTCCTCCGTGAAGAGGAGGTAACGCAGAAAAGCCTCCGACGCAGTCCTGAGATAGTTCACATGACCATACATCTGAAGCGAGATCGTGGACTCGTATTGCAGACGGGTCAGAAAGTTGTGCATGTGGGTTTGGTGCTCAACAACCATCAATGCGACGATATCGCTATGCGGAGTGAGAAACTGCTGCACGTCAACAAAACGACCCAGATCAGTGATATTCCCGAGATAGTTGGGCTGCTTCTCCTGCCGCTGGAACGCTTCAGCACCGATGAGGTTTCCGCGATGGGTCGTGGATCCATGGGTGCCGGTGACGTACCATCCGCCCCAGCGCTCCTCGAGAGGCGTGCGATGGTTGACCAATGAAGTTCCGGTGGTGAGATCCACAACACCCGACTCGTCAGTCGCGAAGGACCTCACCAGATGTCCAGGCACTCCCATCGTCTTTCCGGTGGCATGGCACTCGATACACGCGTCGGTACGAACAAACCTTGGCTGCACTTTTGGATTCTGCTCCAGAGTGTAAAACACACCGCCAAGCTTCGGGTCCACCGAGCTGAACTCGAGCAAGGGAGATCCCTGAACAAACCCAACATAGACGTCATCACCGTAGTAGACGGACCGCGGTGCATGCGGCGAGATGCGCTCGCGCTGGAAGGAGGTCTTGGAAAAGACAAGCATCTGGGAGTTGGTGGAGACCCCCAATTCCCGGAGCACACTCGGGAGATAGCCAAAGTGTGGTTGAAACTCGATTGTTGCTTTCCCTTCATCGATTCGATGCTGGAGCCGTGCGATCGGCCCCCCGGCGAGGGTCTTGTTATAGTGGATGGTGTCCTCCTCGAAGGGCATCATGTGGGTGGCTCCCTGATAGTCATCAGCGCTCAACCTCGAAGGCCGGATGGAAATCATCGCCAGCACAGCTCCCAGCAGCAAAGCGGGAGAGGCGGAAGTCACAATTCGCAGCTGTTTCTGAAAAAAGCAGATCATATGCTCGATGCCGGTTCCTGGAGGGAACGAGGTCTCCGCTCCCTACACCAGGCAACCTACACGACCGTACCGGACCCTCTTTGACCTGCGTCAACTTCCCGCAATTCAAAATTTGAAGAATCCTGCACCAAGACTCATGGAATCGTGGCGAAATGTGAAGACCGTTCGGAGACCAACAGGGACTCGGCCAGCTGCATAAAGCTATCCAGACGCTCCACCGCTTCACCCAAACGCTCGGGTTCGGGCGCGGTCCAGAACAGTTCACTCAAGCGGGCATTTCGGATATCAAAGTCCGTGAATGCATTAGGAATCCGTTCCGGTTGGGACGGCTTGCGGGAGGTGGAAGTCCAACGACCTGAGGGGTAAGTGTTCGTGTTCATGGAGCGATAGTTCGTTTATGTCATGTTCTCTTTCATTTTCGGGTGCATCCGCATCCCGATCTCTTCTACCTATCACTACGTGCGGGATTCCTCCGTTCTTTCAGTTGAAGTAAAAAAGACGGCAAAGAAGAGTGCGGGTGGAAGTTTCGATAACAATATCGTGTCTTCTGTGGATAAACCTCCCCTCCCTTTCGTAAGTCTGTGTAAAAACCTCGCGCTCCGAGTCGGACCCGATAGGGGTGCCGATTTTTACGCGTGCGGTTTCTCTCGACGATTCAGAACAAACGTCCTAATGGATCCGCGATGCGCCCGCTTTCCAGCAACCCATGGCTCGCCGTTTGCCTGAGCTTAACCCTGCTGGCTCATTCCAGCGGAGGTGAGGAACCTTCTGCTCCGGATGGTCCAGCCACGGCCACTCCTATCCCTTCCACGCCGCTTCGTGGCGTGACGGACTCTTTGCGCGAGCTCAATTCAGCCCTCGGAGGATGGGAATCGGTCATCGGCGTACCCGGACTGAACCTGCTGAAAAGAAGTGCCTCGACCTCACGGCATCTTGTGCTCCCGACCGCCGCGGAATTGGATGCCCGCTCAGCCTCGGAAGCAGAGGAAGACCTGCTGGTCCTCGGGCGCATTCTGGAGAAGGCGATCACTCGGACCGAACTCACGGATACAGGCCGCACGGTCAGCACCGCCATCCGCAGCGTTTCCGGATCTCCCGCGACCCGCCACCTGTTTCTCGAAGGCTACGGCGCGGTATTCTCCTTCAATCTCAATTTCTCTCTGGCACCCAGCAGCAGCGGAACCGCCCAAGGAACCAATGCCTCTGTCTCCTCTGCCTGGGCCGAGGCGCGAGGCGAACTCTATGGCAGCCGGAACCGAGAGGTGCGAGCCGTGGCAAATCATCCTGCTTCAGCCGAAACCGGCGACTATGAAGGACGGAAGGTGGAACTGGTGAGGAGCGGTGTTCTGGAGGCGCTGAAGAACGCGACGTATCTGCGTCAGGTGAAAACCAACGAGCTGGTGGTCGTGCTGCTCCAGGGAAAAGAGGGCGGCGTGATGCAGGGGACCCGTCGCACAGCGGAGAAGCTATTAAATCATGTGCTGCCCGGATCCGAAGAACCGAACAGCGCCGGCTTGCCGACGCTCTGTTTTCGAGTGCGAAAGTCGGAGGCCGATGCCCTGGCTCGCGGCCAGATCGATGAGGAAGCTTTCCGAAAAAAAGTGCGCATCATCCTCTACTGAGTAAGCGGCGCACGAAAGTCTCAGCGCTTCCAACGACCCTTACAGCACGGCTTGCTTTGCCACCACGGCCGCCGCGATCGTCGTGACACTCTTGAGCAGCTCGCGTGCTTCCTGGGGATTGGCCACCTTCAGCCCGAAGCTTTTCTCCAGAGTCACGACCAACTGCAAGGCATCCACCGAATCCAGTCCCAAACCCTCGGGACCAAAAAGAGGGGTGTCGTCGCCAATCTCCGCCGCAGTGACCTGCAGCATGAGATTCTGAACCATCAACTCTTTGATCTCTGATTTCAGCGAGGTTGGAATATCCATTGGATCACAGAATACCGCCGTCTATCTTGAGGTTGGAGCCTGTGATGTAGGACGCCTCGGAACAAGCCAAAAAGCGGACTGCGGACGCCACCTCATCCGCTCTGCCGAATCGACGCATCGGAATCCGGGCCTGAAGCGCGCGACGTTCCTCCTCGCTTAGGCGAGACAGCGCGTCCGTCTCCACATACCCAGGCGACACCACATTCACGGTGATACCCAACCGCGCCACTTCCTTCGAGAGCGATTGGCTCAAAGCGATCGCTCCCGCTTTGGCCGCAGCATAGTTTGTCTGACCCATGGGCGGCAGCAATGCGCTCAACGAGGCGATGGTAACGATGCGTCCATAGCGTTGAGAAATCATCGCGGGCAGAACTGCCTGACATCCATGGAAAACGGCATCGAGATTTCCCGCCAGCACCCGATCCCAGGATTCAGGCTCCATCGTACCCAGCAACGCATCTTCAGGGCCGCCCGCGTTATTGATGAGCACATCCAATCGCTGATCCTGATCTAATATCGATGCAACTCCTTGCTTCCATGCCCCGCGATCGGTGACCTCCAAATCAAGGCTGCGACAGCGATCGGGATGAGCCTTGGCAAGCACGTCTACCGCTTCTCGATTCCTGCGAACCCCCAGCCAGACGCGATTCGTCGGCGATTCGTCGAGGAACGATCGCGCAATCGCCTGTCCTAGTCCGCCGTTGGCACCCGTGATTAGAATCACTCGATAACTCATGCTGGTTGGTTCTGTGAGAGCTCACTCGATTGAGCCGGATGCGAGGCAGCTTCTCTCACGCCTATCATCCGCGCAGCGATGGCCTGTTGATGGCAACCCACCACACTAATTCGAGCCGCGGGATGCTCACCTCTGAGGATCGAATCAAATCCCAGAGCACACTGCCAGACGGTGCCGGCGGACAGCCCGTCCCCCAGGACTTGTTTGACCGAGGCTCGCGGCTCTGTCCAGTCGTCCCAGACCTTTCGCTCTGGACCATCCATCCGCACCGCACCCGAGAGGCCATCGCAAAGCAACTCGCCCGGAAGCGCCAGCGGTAGATCCTCTCTCACCCTTCGAGCCGCCGCCATCCGACTGCGACCCGCGGTGAACAACTCGGCGTCCGTGACACAGTCCAATTCCACGGGCGAAGGCGCGCGCTGCAGGAGCAGCGCCCCTGCCCCTTCACCGAAAATCCATTCGCGATCAAAGTGGCGAAACGCGTCCACTGTCAACCAATCCAGCTCCTCCGCCCCCACGAGAAGACAGCGATCGACGCGTCCCTCACGGATCCACCGCGCACCGGTGGCCAGACCCACCAGAACGCCGCCTGCATCTCCCACCAGGGTGTAATTGGCAGAGGTAACTCCGAGATAAGCGGAGAGATGACTTGCTGGCGCGTTGAAAACCGTTTCAGGGAATAGCAACGGACTCGCCGTGGAGGGATTTTGAATTACCTCGTGATAGAAACGCCGGGAATAACTGACGCAGCCCGACATCACGCAATAGACAATCCCCAGTCTGCTCGCCTCCGCGGGCTGGATTGGAGCCTGGGTTGAAGTCATCGAGCCTCCAAGCGCCTCAATCGCCGCAGCCACGGCATAGTGGGTAATGGAGCTACTACGACGCAGGCGCGGATGCGACAGGAACGCAGGTCGTGAAGGCGGGGAGGGCACACCCCGCGCCCGCAGCCCGTGATCCCAGCCCGGTCGGTCGAGTGAGCGGACATCCATTGGAACTCCGCGTGCGACCGCGTCGCGTAAAGGAACCATCCCCCAACCTGCGGCCGACACGGCTCCCGCCCCTCCGATGAACACTCCACTCATATCCACCTCCGAATCACGAGAGATGCGTTTGCGCCTCCAAAACCGAATGAATTGGTGAGCGCGTACTCTATTGATGCTCTGCGCGGTGATCTCACCAATTGGAAATGGCAGGCGGGATCAAGAGTCCCCACGCCCAGCTCTGGCGGCAACCAGCCTTCTCGCAGACTCATCAAGCAGACCACGG
>JAYTTC010000452.1:0-5274 GCA_043745255.1 Verrucomicrobiales bacterium | reverse complement strand
CCTTTGAGCAGCCTGATCTGCAGCGGGTGATGCAGGACATCTCGCCGGATTTTAGTCCGGTGGCCGATCACAAACCCTACGACCTCTCGGCGGCCGATGGTGTGACCCGGCATCTCGCGCCCGGCACTCGAATCGCGAGCGGCAAGTATCCCGTCGTGACCGGACTTGAGCATGACGAGCTGGGGCATCCCACGGGTTCTCCCAAGTTGCACCAGCAGATGACCGACAAACGTCGCAAGAAACTCCAAGCGCTGGCTCGAGAGCTTCCCGCTCCAAAGATCTCCGGGCCCTCTCAAGGTCAGGTACTGCTAGTGGGCTGGGGTTCGACTCAGGGACCGATCCGCGAAGCGGTTGAGAAAGCCCGCGCGGAAGGCGAAGCGATGTCCGCCATGCATCTGCGCTACCTCAACCCGCTTCCGGAAGGTTTGGAAAAACTGTTCGCCGGATTCAGCCATGTCTTCGTGGTGGAGATGAACGATGGAGGGCTTTATGGCTACGGACAGCTGGCCATGCTCTTGCGGGCCCGCTACTGCGATCCCAAGATTCGCGGCCTGAACAAGGTCGACGGGCTGACGTGGAAAATTCGCGAGATTCTCCAATCCACTCGATCCCTGATTTCAACTATCGGCAACGGCAAAGCCTAAACGCGCCTTAGAAGCCTACTCCAGCTGCACCAAGATACACTATGAGCACCTCCCTGTTCCAACTCCCCCCTCGAGCGCTCTCTCCGGCCGTCCCTGCTATTCCTGATGGCGAGCGCAAGGGGCTGACCAAGAAAGAAATCGCGGCCGACCACCCCACTTGGTGTCCGGGCTGCGGCGATTTTTCTGTTCTAGCCCTCTATTTCAAGCTCATCGAGAAGCGGAAGATTTTTCACGAAAAGGTCACCACCATCGCGGGCATTGGGTGCTCGAGCCGATTTCCTTATTTCGTGCAGGCCCACGGCGCCCACTATATTCACGGTCGCGCCCTGCCGTTCGCCAGCGGAGTGAGCCTGAGCCGCCCCGATCTTCATGTGTTCGCCTTCAGCGGAGATGGCGATGCGTTCTCCATCGGAGGCAATCATTTCAACCATACCGCCCGCAAAAATATCAAGATGACGCTCGTGGTCATGGACAACTGGGTCTACGGGCTGACCAAAAAGCAAACCTCGCCCACTTCGCCGATTGGTTTTAAGAGCAAGACCGACATGTGGGGTGCCGTCGACCAGCCGATCAATCCGATGAAGCAGGCGATTTGCGCCGGAGCCACCTTTGTGGCACGCACCACTCACACGAATCCAAATCATGTTCTGCAGATGATGGAGGCGGCCATGGATCATGATGGGTTCGGATTCATTGAGTGCCTGAGCGAGTGCGTCGAGTTCTATGAAGGCGCGTTCGATGCCTCGAATCCCCGCAAGGGTGGGGTCTTTGAGACCGTTCCTGCGGACCATGACGTCACCAATGAGATGGCAGCCTACAAGCTTGCCGATGAAGGTTTTCCTGGAAAGTTTGGCATTTTTTATCAAGTGAAACGCCCCACCAAGAATCAGCTGGAGGCCGGTATTCAGCAGCAGGCTCGCGAGAAGGTGCAGGGGCAGGCTGACTGGCAGATCTTGCAAAAAAGTTTCGACAAGATGCGCTGAGCGATTCACGCGTTCATCGCTTGTTCGTTCCACGAGTTCTTCTTCCTTGCCCGGACTCCTTCGTTCACGGCATGGTCGACCGTTCCGTTCAACCGGCAACCCTCGACAAACACTATGGCAAGACCGAAGTCCGCTCTCAGCGCGGCCGCACGTTCTAGACCTTCTCCCCAGCCGAGTCCCACTCGCGCTTCCTCTCCCAGTGGACCGCCCCCCTCGCACAGTGACAGCCCGTCACCGCGTCGGCCCGGCCTGACTCGTCGCCCAATACCAGAGCACTGGCGCAAACAAGCAGCCGCTCCTCTTCAGCGCAGCACGAGCCTGACTCGAATCGAGTTGGGTGTGGTGGCTTCGGACGATCTCAAGCATGAGGAAGTGCGGCAATGGCTGCATCTCGCTCTGGCTCCCCTTCTGAAGTTCCGCGAGGTGAATCGCCGCTCGTCTGTGACTCGAGGTTTGGACAGCGTGCTGGATCGAACGGTCTCACGCGTTCTCGACAGCAAGTCGATGGTGGACGCGATCTGGCGTCTCAAGCGTTATCAGGAAGCGTGCTAGCGAAAACGTTTGGGGAACCTTATTTCGATTTCGAACCGGGCTCGAGGTCGCTCGACGCCGGGTTTTTTCCATGCTGCGTCGACTGATCTTTCGTAGTGATCTGTCCCTCGGGGACATCGTGGTTCTGACGGCCGCGATTCGAGATCTGCACCGGTGTTACCCCGGACAGTTCCTCACCGACGTTCGCACGAGTTGTGATGAAGTATGGGCCAATAATCCCCATCTCACTCTCCTCGATGAGGCGTCACCCGAGGTTCAAGTTCTGCGCTGTGATTACCCGCTCATCCAGTGGAGCAATCAAGTTCCCTATCACTTTCTCCACGGTTTCGTCGATCACCTGAATGCCCAGCTCGGACTTGAAATACGCGTCACTGAGTTTCGAGGCGATATTCATCTTTCCCCTGCGGAACGGCGATCATCGACTCAGCTGACGTCTCTGGCTGGCGGGCGATTGCCCTACTGGCTTGTGATGGCGGGAGGGAAGCATGACGTGACCATCAAGTGGTGGTCGAGTGAGCGCTACCAGCGAGTGGTCGATCACTTTCGCGGTCGAGTTCAGTTCGTTCAAGTCGGGAGAGCAGGGGACTTCCATCCGAAATTGCAAGGTGGCATCGATCTTCGAGGCAGGACCTCTCTTCGCGAGTTGATTCGGCTGGTCCATGGGGCTCAGGGCATTCTCTGCGGGGTGACCGGCCTGATGCATCTGGCGGCCGCAGTGCCAATCCCGAGGAACAGTCATGGCCTGCGACCCTGCGTAGTGGTTGCTGGCGGACGCGAGCCTGTCCACTGGGAGGAATATCCGGGGCATTCCTTTCTCCACGCGGTGGGCCAGTTCGCTTGCTGTGCTGAGGGGGGGTGTTGGCGCTCCCGAACGGTGCGACTGGGGGACGGTGACGCACGCGACCGCAAAATCAATCTGTGCGTGGATGTTCGGCACGAGCTTCCTGCCTGCATGGATTTGATTTCTGCGGAGCGCGTGATCGAGCAGGTGGAACGATTCCTCCAGGGACGGAAGCTGCGGCTGCTTTCTACCGTCACTCGATCCCGCGCCGAGCGAGCGATTCGAAAGACTCAGGAGAATCCTGTGGAACTCGAAGCGCTCACCGCGCAGAACGTCCGCCCGAGGATGGAGTGGATCCGGCGTCGGTTGACTTCCTATCCCGGTGAGGGTCGCGGACGAGGGGTCATCCTGTGCGCGGGAGGGGCTCGGCTCTTCACCTGCGCCTGGGTGGCGATCCGGATGTTGAGACGATCGGGTTGTCGCCTCCCGGTTGAGCTATGGCATCTCGGCCCTCGTGAGATGACGCCTGAGATGCGCGACCTGATCCAGCCTTACGGCGTCCGCTGCGTCGACGCGCTTCAGCGGGTTCGCACGCATCCCATGCGGCGGCTGGGCGGATGGGAGCTCAAGTCCTTCGCGTTGCTCCATTGTTCTTTTGAAGAAGTGCTGCTGCTGGATGCGGACAATGTGGTCGCGCGCGATCCTTCCGCGTTGTTCGACTCCGAACCGTATCGGAAGGCAGGCGCCGCGTTTTGGCCTGACAATCCGGAATACGCTATGAAGCCCAGCGCCTGGAGGCTGTGCGGATTGAAACAGATGACCGGTCGCCCGTTCGAGAGCGGTCAGGTGCTGGTGAACAAACGCCACTGCTGGAAAGCGCTCGAGCTCGCCTGCTGGTTCAATCAGCACTCGGACTTCTTTTATCCTCTGACCTGGGGTGACAAGGAGACTTTCCGACTCGCCTTTCGGATTCTCGAGTTCCCGTATGCCATGCCCCGCCGCTCGCCTCGTGGACAGATGCGGCAGTACGATTTTGAGGGTCGAGTGATGTTTCAACACCGCAACACTGACAAGTGGAGCCTCGCGATCGAACCGCGCCGTATCCCCGGATTCCTTGGCGAGAAGCAATGCATTCAATTCATTGAAGAACTGAGGCGACTGTGGAACCCAGAACGGAGGGCTTCTCTGAGGTCGCCAAGGGCTCGCGTGCGAGCCGGTCGATCGATAGGGAGCGCGCCTCTCACTCCGCCGATTGGGCGAAGCCAAAACTCGAGCCACTCCGATCAACCCAGATCTCGGTCGTTAACCGTGGTGATGTTGTTTGATCAAGCGATGGCCCCCATTGGGGAACGGACCGCTCCCGAGTGGGAAGGCTATGCTCGTCGCTGGGGCTACCGGTTTATCTGCCATCGTGAATCGCTCGATCCCTCGCGACCCACCGCCTGGAGCAAGGTCATCGCAGTGCGACGCGCATTGGAGGAGACCCGGGGGCGTGTCCTGTGGGTGGACGCCGACGTCTGGCTCATGAATCCGAACATCGCTGCGGACACTCTTCTGCCATCCCGCTGCGACGCCGCCTTCGCCACCGACTTCAATGGTTTGAACTCCGGAGCGTTTCTCATGCGATCCACCCCCTGGAGCCGCTCCCTTCTGGATGCGGTTTATTTTCTGAGTGACGTCCGGAGCAATCCGGATGAGTTCGGGGACAAGTGGGAGCAGAATACCTTCAAAGCGGTCCTTCGAGATTTTCGAGGAGCCGATCGGCGCCTCACACTCCTGCCTCAGCGCGCCTTAAACAGTACGCCGGCGACCTTCGAGTCCGGAGATTTTGTTTTGCACCTCGGCGGGATGAGTAATCGGGAGCGACTCCAAACCATCCGCCGGTTTCGCTCTGTCGTGACTCTCCCGGCCTAGCGGCCGTCGGACCTCGAACCCCTTTCGCTTCCCCGTCGCCGCAACGACGGGATTACCGCAGAGACAGGGTTTACCCGCGAAAAGGCGCAAGAATCGCAAAAAATCCGGAACGATTTCGGGTTCGGATTGGGAGCGGTTTCTCACAAAGCCATGCGGACACGAAGAGGGATGGGAATTTTTATCTACAGATGACACAGATGTTCACAGATAAGGCGGAGTAAAAAGAGTCACTCATGGGTGGGACGAGGAGGAGACGGGGATTTAGGACAGCGATATTGTTGTCGAAACTTCGGGCCCTCTTCGTTGCGTGGGTTGTCTTCTGTAGTGTGGGCCGTATCGGCCCATCCCCGCCGGATCGTCCGATACGGACGACGCTACAGAAGCAGTGGGCAACAGGGTC
>JAYTTC010000451.1:0-5289 GCA_043745255.1 Verrucomicrobiales bacterium | reverse complement strand
TTCCGCGTCCGCACGGGAATCCGCTTCGCGTCTTCGATTTTCCTATCGATCCCCTGAAGCCCGCGGAGAATTTCGGGAACGCGGCTGCGGTTCAGTTGTTTTACTGGTGCAACCTCATGCACGACCGGCTCTATGAACTCGGGTTCACGGAATCGGCCGGCAACTTTCAGAAGGATAATCTGGGTCGTGGAGGAATCGGCGGGGATTCAATGCTGGCCGACGCGCAGGACGGCTCTGGGGTGAACAATGCGAATTTCTCTCCAACGCCGGACGGAGAGCCGGGAAGAGTTCAGATGTTTCTCTTCAATGGTTCCGACCCCACGCGGGACGGCGATCTGGATGCCGAGATTATCCTGCATGAGTACACTCATGGATTAAGCACTCGTCTGGTGGGCGGGGGCGCGGGGATCAGCACGCTCCAATCGAGTGGCATGGGGGAAGGCTGGTCCGATTTCTACGCGCTCGCGATCCTGAGCACTGAGGCTGAAGACCCCGATGCCTGCCAGGCGATCGGTGGCTACGTCACTCGCCTCTTCTTCGGGCTAGAGGAAAACTACTATTTTGGGATTCGTCGTTATCCCTACTCCACCGACCTGTCGAAGAATCCGCTTACCTTCAAGGACATTGATTCAGCGCAGGCTTCAGACTATCCGGGTATTCCTCGAAATCCCGTCTTTCCGTTCACTCCCGGCCTCGCGAGCGAGGTTCATAACCAGGGAGAGATCTGGTGTGTGACGTTGTGGGAGGCCCGGTCGCGGCTGATTCGCAAGCATGGGTATCGCGTGGGGAATGAGCTTATCCTGCAGTTGGTGACGGACGGGATGAAGCTGTCCCCGGTAAACCCAAATTTCCTGCAGGCGCGAGACGCAATCCTTCAGGCGGATCTCGTGAACACCGGTGGCGAGAATCTGCCGGAACTCTGGGCGGCGTTTGCGCGACGTGGAATGGGCTTTAGCGCGATGTCGCCGCTGAGTTCTACCACTCTCGGCGTGGTGGAGGCCTTCGATTTGCCTGATCCTTTGGGAGTCGAAGCTCCCAGCGTCTTAGTTTTTAGCGGAGCGGTCGGAGGCACGTTTTTTCAAAACTGTCAGGGCCTGGTTCTCACCAACCAGAGCGCTTCTGCGATCACCTGGGGGACGGGTAACACCGAAGACTGGATCGAGATCTCCCCATCGCGTGGCGTGCTGGCTCCGCGATCGACGGCCACACTGCAGGTCTGTCTGACGTCAAACGCACTGAGCCTCACGCAGGGCAGGTACCTCGATTTGCTGAGAGTGACCAACGAAACCACCGGGATTGTTCAGTCGCGTTCCCTCGATGCGCGGGTGATGCAGTTTACCGTTCTGCCGTTTGCCGATGACTTTGAGGAGCCGGAGCTGAAGAGCCAATGGCTCGTATCGAATCCTTCCCACGGCCGCGTGCAGATCACTTCTATTGGCGGGCCGCATGGAGGGAAGACCCATTTGTTGATGGATAGCAACAGTGAGGGGCTTCCGGCGCGGAACGAGGTCACCCTGGGGGTCGATATGCGGGGATGGACCAATGTCCAGCTCCGCTTCTGGGCGAGAGACTTCAACGACGAGCCTAATCCGCCCCCACCCAGCCCCTTTCGTGACGGCGCGGATTTCGATGGAGTTTCGATCAGCCTTGACGGTCAGGGGTGGTATGAAGTGCAGAGTCTGCGTCAGCTCACGGCAACGAATCAGGAACTGGTGGTGAATCTGGACGCTCCCGTCCTTCGCTACGGCCTCTTCTACGGGCAGCACTTCATGATTCGCTTCACTCAGTTCGACAATTACTCCGTGCCGCTGGATGGGATCGCACTCGATGATCTCACTCTGGAGGGCAATCCCGCCCGAAGGTTCGGTATCGAACTCGCTCAAGAAGCAGTGGAGGGAGACGCAGTCGACTCCATCGGTGCCGTCGTCCTGCGTGAGGCTGCCCTGGCAGACATTTTTTTCGATATCTCGACAGATCATCCTGAGCAAATCACCTCCTTGACACGAGCCGTTGTCAAATCAGGGGCGACTCGAGGAGAGTTTTCGTTCCGAGTCGCCGATAACTCTTTGCTGGATGGCACTCGGCTCGTTGCTTTTATAGCCCAGGCCGACGGCTACTTCGGCGATCCTGGCTTTCTCCGGATCGATGACGATGAAATCGCAGCGCTGACTCTTTTCGCACCCACCGAAGTGAACGAGAGCGATGGAGTGCTGAGCAACGGAGGGCGAGTTCAGGTAAGCCGCCAGGCGGCTAACGATCTCACCATCGGCTTGCGATCGAGCAATCCTAAGAAACTCCAGGTGCCTGCTGAAGTCGTCATTCCCCGAGGAGAAACGAGCGCGTTTTTTGATATCACGGTCGTGAACGGTCAGGACTTGGACGGACTCACTCGAACTCGCTTGTTTGCCGAGGTTCCCCGATGGAGCTCTGGCGAGGCGAATGTGTGGGTGAGCGATGATGACCAACCCAGCTTGTCATTCGTGCTCCCGACTGCCGTGAGCGAGGTCAATGCGCCTTTGGGTGGGATCATTCGACTCGGAGGCACCGTCCCTACCAATGTGGTGGTTCATCTCATTTCTGATTTTCCAGACCGAATCAGGGTGACCGACTCAGTCACCGTGAAAGCGGGGGACCTCACCGCTGGATTCATGCTAATTCCGGTGAATGACCCCCTGGTGCAAGGCACTCGGAGTATTGCTTTTCGCGCCCGCGCTACCGGCTTTTTTGAGGGCGCGGGCAGCATTACGCTGTTAGATGATGAGACACCTCAGTTGGTTTATGAGCCTTCGCCGGCAGATGGAATCTCGAATCGACCTCCACGCCTGAGCTTAGGTTGGAGGCCTGGGTTTGGTGAGATTCTGATCAATGGAGATTTCGAGGCGGGGAATCTTAACGGGTGGCATGTCGCGTCGGAAAGCGCTCAGGGTTTTGTGCTCAACGATGGAGATGTGAATCCGGATGGGCCTGACAGCCCTGCTCCAGCCTATGAAGGGGACTTCAGCGCACTACTTGCTCAGGACGCGCCCGGAAAACATCGGATGTGGCAAGAGGTGACCCTGCCTTCTGAGGGAATCTCCGCGACGCTCTCCTGGGTAGATACGATTCATAATCACGGTCCCGAGTTCTTCAATCCATCGCAGCAGTATCGGGTCGAGATTCAAAACTCCCTGGGAGAGATGCTTGAGGTTGCGTATACCACGACCTCGCAGGATCCGCTGTTTTCCGATTGGACAGCCCACACTTTCGATCTCACGCAATACCGGGGACAGACTGTTCGGATCGCGTTCGTCGAGCAGGACGAGTTGGGGTTTATCAATGTCGGAATCGATAATGTCAGTCTGCTCTTAGGGGCCGGCTCAGATACGACGTTCGAGATTTATCTGGGAGTGACCCCGATCTTGCAGGCCACCAATCGAGTGGCCATCACGGACGAACCCGAGTTGTTCATCGCGAATCTTTCCCCGGATACCGTCTACTACTGGCAGGTCATCGCCACGCACGGTCTCGCTCGGCGCGCGGGACCGATTTGGAATTTCACCACTCGAGGTGTCGGCGGTCTCGACCATTTCGAGTGGGCTCTCGATCGTGACTCTGCCTCGTACGGCTCTCCATTTCCGGTCAGTTTGAAGGCGCGAAGTGAGTTCGGCTTCCTGGTCACCAATTTCAACGCGACGGTGGATCTTAAAGCAGTCGCTGGACCCCAAAGCGTGGACACCCTCCTCATCACGGAGGTGGATCCGGGCAAGGAAGACCTTGCGGAGTTCGGCAATGTTTCTGGCGGAGCGGTGGATATCGGGGCGTGGCGTTTTTATTTTTATGATCAAAGCCGATGGCCTGCTCCCAAAGGGGTTTTCGTGGCCCCTTCCAATACCGTCATTCGCGCTGGGGAGTCGTTCCTCATTCGCGAAGGAGGCAAGGCACCCGGGGTGTATCCAGATTTCAGACTCGGTACGAATGTGAACTGGGGATTCCTCAGCGTCGGACAGCCCGTTGCGGTGCTGGTGGTCGATGCCGAGGGTTTCTTTGTTGATTTTATGTGTGCCGTTGACGCCGACCCGGTCTCGATCTCGCGGCCAATGGTTCTCCCGTCTGAAGCTTGGCTGGGGGCACCCCTTCCTCCAATTACCCAGGAGAGCAACACTTGGCAAAGGGTCGGGCTTAGAAATCATCATTCCAATCTGGATTGGCGGATAGCCAGCCGGTCGCTGGGAACTGTCAATTCAGGATTACAACTTCCGTTCGAGCCCGTGGATGCATTCAACGTGAACCCCTCTCAGCTCGTTGGCTTCTCCAACGGGGTCTGGGTCGGGTCGCTGCTTCTGAGCGGCGTCGCACCCGCTTTGACCTTGAGAGCGTCGGATGGCGAGGGTCATGTCGGAATCTCGCCCTTGTTCAGCCTTTCTGCTGCCGATGATCTCGGTCTTATTTTGGCAAAACGTCCGTCGAGCGTTCTGGTGGATCAGGAGTTCGCGATGGAGTTTATCGTCACCAATTCCGGACCTGCGGCACTCACCCACGTGATTCTGACCGATACGTTTGGGACAGGACTGGTGCTCGCGAGTTTCAGATCTTCTGCCGGCAACTGTCGGATCCTCGAAGGCGGAGTGAGGTGTGAACTTCCGTTGCTGTTGTCCGGCGGGTCTGCGTTGCTTCAGTTGCGATTCACTGCAGCCGAGATTGGAACCTACACCAACGAGTGCCATGTCGACGTTGCTTCAGGCGATACGTTCCCGGGAAACAATCAACGACAGGACGCCATCGATGTCACACTTCCGCTCCTCGTGATTCAAGATACCTCGGTGTTGGAGGGTAATTCGGGAACGAATTTCGCCAGTTTTCGTGTGAAATTATCTCGGCCGATTCAACGCGAGGTCCGCGTTCACTACGTTTCTTCAGATGTGGGGGCCACCGCCGGGCTCGATTACGGAGCGGTGGAAGGGACGATTACATTTCCTCCAGGAAGCACCAATCAGAGCATTCTGGTGCCGGTCTACGGGGATCTGCTCTATGAAGTTCAAGAGCGATTTCTTGTGCGACTGAGTGATCCGGTCAATGCGTGGATCGGGGATGGGGAGGCCAAATGTTCGATCTTTGACGAGGACAATTTCCCAACCGTGCTGGTGGATAATGCCATGGTGGTGGAAGGGGACGCAGGCACGATCACCGAAGCGCTCGTGACCGTGCGACTGTCCTCCCCGAGTTCGGAGGAAGTCACGCTGACCTACTATACCGCGGATGGCACTGCGCTGGCCGTGAGCGATTACATCGCGGATCGCGGAGTGCTGGTCT
>JAYTTC010000450.1:0-5295 GCA_043745255.1 Verrucomicrobiales bacterium | reverse complement strand
GCGCAATCATCGCGATTTTCACCCCAGAGAAAAGGAGAAACTCTGTAGGGAAGGGTATGGGACTCGCGTCCCCTCAGGCGACGACCTGCGTCGATCCGATCACAACGTCTCCGAAGCTCTCTACAGCCCCATCACTTTCATCACTGCTTCGCGGGTGGCTTGGACCACAATCGGCTGGCTGCCGGCCGCCGTGATAGCGTTGTCGGGGTCCTTCAGTCCATGTCCCGTCATGGTGGCGGCGACAAGACTTCCGTCTGGAATCAGATTTTGGGCGATGACCTTGATCAAGCCGGCGAGAGGCGCTGCGCAGGCGGGTTCGACGAAAATGCCCTCGGTCCGCGCCAGCAGCTTGTAGGCGTGAATGATCTCGTCGTCTGTCACCTTGTCGATCCGTCCCTCACTCTCCTGAGCCGCGTGGACCGCTCCCTGCCAGCTCGCGGGATTGCCGATGCGGATGGCGGTGGCGAGGGTCTGCGGATTTTCGATCGGATGCCCATCCACGATGGGTGCCGATCCTGCGGCCTGCCATCCGAACATGCGCGGGAGCGTGTCGCTTTTTCCGACCGCTTGATATTCCTTATAGCCCTTCCAATAGGCAGTGATGTTCCCGGCATTCCCGACGGGCAGAAAATGGAAATCCGGCGCGTCGCCCAAGGCATCGCAAATCTCGAACGCGGCAGTCTTCTGTCCCTCGATGCGAACTGGGTTGATACTGTTCACCACTTCGACCTTCCCGGTCTCTCCGAGCTCGCGGACAATCTGCAGCGCTTGGTCGAAGTTTCCTTCCACCGCAATCGTCGTGGCGCCGTACATCAGCGATTGGGCCATTTTACCGAGGGCGATTTTTCCGTGGGGCAGGATCACCACGCAGCGCATCTTCGCGCGGGCCGCGTAGGCCGCAGCACTGGCACTGGTATTTCCCGTGCTCGCGCAAACGACCACCTCCGCTCCGCGCTCCTTCGCTTTGGAAACCGCCAGGGTCATGCCTCGATCTTTGAACGAGCAGGTGGGATTCAGTCCCTCATACTTCAGGTAGAGCTCGAACTTCCCGCCGATCGCTTCGACAAAGTTGGGCACACGGATGAGCGGAGTATTGCCTTCCAGCAGAGTGACCACTGGGGTGGCCGAGGAAACTGGAAGATATTCAGCATACCGGCGAATGACACCGGGCCAGGAATTGGATTGAGGGGCGGACATAGTATCTGGAGGCGATGTTGATTACTCGAAGCTTTCGACGCGAATTAGGGTGGGTGGCGCCTTGACGATCGGCAGCCCTGCGATGGCCTTGAGGGCTTTTTGCATCGAGGCGTTGGAAGCATCATGGATCATGAGAATGAGGGGTACGCTGCGGCCTTCCTGTCCCTCGGGCTGGATGACCGAGGAGATTCCGATGTTCGACTTCGCCAGGAGCGTGGCGATTCGCGCGAGCACCCCTGGGCGATCGACGACTTCGAGGCGCAAATAGTAGCGAGAGATCGCGTCTTCGATCGGCTGGACTCGTCCTCCCTGCTCGTGGGCGGTGAATGCCGGAACCCGGCGATGGGAGCCGTGCTTGAGATCTAATGCCGCGTCGCCCAGATCGCTCAACACCGCGCTGGCCGTCGCATCCTGCCCTGCGCCACGTCCGTAGTAGAGGGTGTCCCCGACGATGTCGCCGCGGAGAAACACCGCGTTGTAGACGTCGTTGACGCTGGCGAGCACATGGGAATCTGGAACCAGCGCGGGATAGACCGATACTTGAACGGAATCGTTCCTGCTTTTGCCGACGCCGGCACATTTCACGATCCCGAGAAGCTTGATGGTGTATCCGAGCCGGGCGGCGAACTCGATGTCGACCTTGGTGATGCCCCGGATGCCTTCAGTGAATATTTCCTTCGGCTTCACCCAGAAGCCATGCGCCAGCGATGCAAGAATTCCGGTCTTGTGGGCGGCATCGTGCCCATCGACGTCCAGTGAGGGTTCCGCTTCTGCGTAACCGAGTCGCTGCGCGTCCGCGAGCACGTCGTTGAAATCTGCTCCCTCCCGCTTCATGCGAGTGAGGATGTAATTGCAGGTGCCGTTGAGGATCCCGTAGAGGCGAGTGATGCGATTGCCCACCATCGCCTCGCGGATCACTTTGATGATCGGAATTCCGCCTGCCGTGCTCGCTTCGTAATAGAGATTGCCTCCGTGACGCTGAGCGATGGCGAACAGCTCTTCGCCGTGTGCGGAAAGCAGTGCCTTGTTGGCGGTGACCACCGGCTTCCCAAGTCTCAATGCCTCACTCACCACTTTACGGGCCAGAGTGGTCCCGCCGATCAGCTCCACCACGATGTCGGTGGCGGGATCGCGAACCACTTTTTCCCAATCTGTGGTCAGCAGAGAGGGGGGGATCTTAACCTTGCGGACACGCTTGAGGTCGCGAACGGCGACCGCGTGGATCTGAAGCGAGAGCCCCAGACGACAGGTCATGAGGGAACCGTTGTGGCGGACGGCCTGATAGACCCCGCCGCCCACCGTTCCCGCTCCGATTAAACCTAAATTCACCCGCCGCATAAGGCCGCAGAGCCTGCGCGATGCCAGGGGCTTCCACAAACCTTTTTTGGAAGGCAAGCGAGGTTCGACCTTGAGAATCAGCCAAACAGATCGGTGATCGGTTTGCCCAAGCCGTCACGGGTGACGTAAAACGGTCGTTTCTCGGTCTCGTACGCCAACTTTGGCGAGATGCCCATCGCCCGATAGAGCGTGGCATGGAGATCCTCAATTCCGACGCGCTTCTCAAGATGCTTGCACGGTCGTTCATCGGCGGTACGACCATAGAGGTGGCCCTTTTTCATTCCGCCGCCAAACATCAACACACAACCCGCGTCGGTGAAATGGCGATGCATTCCGTAGTGTCGGAGGTCTTCCATTTTGTCCGGCACGTCCACCTGATCCGTAATTCTCTTGTCCGGCTTACCCTCGACCAGGGCGTCGCGGCTGAACTCGCTGGCCAGAACAATCAGAGTGCGGTTCAGCATGCCGCGCTCTTCCAAGTCGCGGACTAGCTGCGCGATGGGAGCGTCGATCTGCTCTTTCATGGCCGCTAATTTGGTATGCCCGTTTTCGTGCGTGTCCCAGTTGAGGAATGGGATGTACTCGGTGGTGACCTCGATGAAGCGCGCTCCCGATTCGGTGAGCCGACGCGCCAGCAGACATCCGAGTCCAAATCGACCGATGTTCTGCTGCTCGTATGAGCCGAACCTCTCCCGTGCTGACTGCCATCGTTTTCCGGGCTCATACCCCGGGCAGTATTTGCGGATGCTCTCGATCGGCTCAAGAGTCAGGTCAAACGCTTTCGCGGCCGGTGAGCTCAGAAGTCGGTTGGCGTTGTCTAGAGAGCGCAGGAGTGAATCGCGCTGGTAGTCGCTGCCGTTTTGATAAATCGGATTGGCATCGAGCAGTTTTCGATAGAACCGATCCCGATTGGCGAATCGATCGGGGCTCATCCCGCCCGGAGGGCGGACGGTATCGGCGGCTTGATCGGGGTAGGGGATATTGAAAGGGCCAAACTCGCTGCCGAGAAAACCAGCGCTGGTGAACGCCTTGATCTCCTCGTCTTCGCCTACGTCGAATCGTTGTCCGATGTTGATGAACGCAGGCATGGCGGGATCACGAGGCCCCAGCGTGCGGGCAAGCACCGCCCCGATGTGGGGTGCGGCCACGGTCTGCGGCGGCGCATAGCCGGTATGCCAGTGGAATTGGTGACGGGAATGGAGGATGAACCCAAGATCCCCTGCGGTGTAGGTGCGAATCAGCGCACCGCGATCCATCACCTCAGCTAGCTTCTCCAAGCCCTGCGAGAACTTGATATTGTCCACCGCAGTGTCGATTTGCGGGAAGGTGCTCAGCACGCGATTTGGTGAAAGCCCTTTTTCAAACGGGGTGTAGCGCTTCGGATCGAAGGTTTCGGTATGCGCCATCCCGCCCCCCATCCAGAGGATGATCAGAGTGTCCGCTGTTGGATTGATCTTTGCCATCTCCTCCGCGAGTAGCGCCCGGGAGTGTCCCGCAGCAAGCGCGGAGAGAGTGGCCGCACCGGCCCCTTTGAGAAAATCCCGACGGTTGAGAGAACGGGGTAGTGTCATGACAGGGGTTCAGTAGATGAGTTGGAATTCGGGAAGCATCGCGATGGCCCAAAGAAGATCCTCCACCGGATCTGCCTTGACGCCTCGCGCCAAGAGTTCGGTCGCGGCGGTCCGTTCGGTCGCGTTGGGGCGCCGATTCAAAGCTCTGGCGAAAATTTGATCGATTAAGACCTCGGATGAGTTCGTTCTGCTCACCCACTTCTGCGCTCCTTCTTTCAGGAGTTTCGAGAGTGTATCGCCATTTGAAAGTTCGAGCGCTTGCAGCGTGGTTGCCGCGCTGGCTCGCACCGTCATCACTTGTTCGCGCGGAGGGCGGCCCAGCGAGGCGGTGAGAGGGTCGGCAGGCACCAGGCTCGCCCGGAATTGATCGTGAAGATAGCCGGTTGAGAGAGCGCGAGTCAGGGCGAGCGCCACGTTCCACGGCCCCCCGGTCGACGGAGCAATCTCGATCGCCGGCTTCCAGGCACTAGCCCCTAGGTCAGCCAGCTTCCAGTCGGCTGGAGTGTTGGTGGCGCAGGACCAGCTCGCGTCCGTGTACAGGTCACGCGACATACTCCCGGTATCGAGACGGGCGAAGACCAGAACTCCGGCAGGATTTGCAGGATTCTCGGTTGCCGCCTTTAGTTCGCTTTTCGCTTTGTCCTTATCCTTATCCTTGGGTTTCGGCGCCGCGTTCGCGGCCTGGACTGCGATCAGGTTTTCGCCGATGCGGAGATGCGGGCGCAGATCGGCGAACTGGGGGCGGGCGTGATCCTTGCCGCTCATGACCCGCGTTCCATTGACAAACAGGGTGTAGGAATCATCGGCGGTCGCCACGATGACCGCGCGGGTTGGAAGCTCGGAGAGGGTGAAACTTTTGCGAAGGAAGAGATCCCCGGGCGCAGAATTAACCTCGGCTCCAGAGTGAGACCAAATCCAGCGAGCGGCTTCGGGCACGGTCGATTCCGCCAGCGACTTGGAATCTGCTCCGGCAGCGAGATCGAATTCCGCAGCCGCATCCGCATGCCAGATCCCGGTAAGATGGCCCAGCGCGTCGCGGAACTGCTCGGCGCTGAGACGTCGCACCGCTGGTCCACGAAAGGTGAAGCTCGGATCCAATCGCTCGCTTAGACTTACCGCCGGCATGGCATACGCCTGTGAGGTGAGGATTAACTCAAGCGTGCGTTTGAGATTGTAGCCATGCGACACC
>JAYTTC010000449.1:0-5308 GCA_043745255.1 Verrucomicrobiales bacterium | reverse complement strand
CTGCGGTTTTCCGTTTCGCGGTGTTGTGAGAGAAGCGGGAGGCGTGATCTCGGTGGGCCATTCCAATCGATATAAGAGTGACTCCGGCTGAAAACGCTTACCGAGACAGTCCGGACACTGGGTGTAGGAGCGATATCGTGAGAGCAGAACTCGCACGTGCATTTTGTACGATTTCGATTCGAGCCATCGGAAGTATCCTTTCACTCCGTACCACGCGCGCGGCCACTCATGCTCCTCGTCCGCACCGTAACCGACCTCGCCGTTGATCACCCAATCCTGGTCCTGCTGGGAAAGATCACAGAAGGGCACGTGGACAGGAACATTCGCGCCTCGGCAGGCTTTCATCAGGTCACGCTGACAGTCGGCACTCACTCCAGTCTGCCAGGGCCGGACCAATCCGCCGGCGAGGGTTTTCGATCGATCGGGGATGGCGAGGCCGTAATCGATTCCGATCACGCGACCGAATCCGCGACAGGTCGGACAGGCACCCACAGGATGGTTGAAGCTGAACAACGCCGGGGAAGGCTCGCGATAGTCGAGGTCGCATTCGGCGCAGTGAAATCGGTTGGAGAACAGGCGCAGCAAGTCTGCAGGGCGGTCGAGAGGTTCTCCGCTCTGAAGACGCCAGATCGCCAGTTGTCCTTTGCCGAAGTGATAGGCCTGTTCACATGCCTCCACAAAACGCGCACGCGTCGCGGCCGAACGTTTCAACCGGTCCTGAACCACAGTCAGAGCGATGGGGCGGCGTTTCCCGAAGTGGGTTTCCGCTTCCTCAACACGCACCACTCGACCCTCATGAAGCAGCCGTTGATAGCCCTGACGCGAGATCAGATCCAGGCACTCGGCAAGCGATAGTTTCTCGCCCAGCGGGAGATCGAAGGTTATCAGGAACTCCATATCTGATGCCGACGATGAGGTGTCTCGTGCGAGCTCCGACCAAACCACAGCCGGAGGCTCCCTGCGAACGGGCCTATGACATTGCTTGCACTGAAGCTGAGCGAGCTGGGCCCAGGTGAGCTTCATGTACTCGCAGATCTCGGTCATAGTTCCGACGGTGGAGCGTGTGGTGCGAACCGAGTTTTTTTGTTCGATGGCGATCGCGGGAGGAATGCCTTCGATGCGATCCACCTGGGGTTTATCCATTCGATCGAAGAACTGCCGCGCATAGGGCGAGAAGGTTTCGATGTAGCGTCGCTGGCCCTCGGCGAAGAGCGTATCGAAGGCGAGAGAACTCTTGCCTGAGCCGCTGAGTCCGGTGATGACTGACAGCTGGCGGAGCGGAATATCGAGATCAAAATTCTTTAAATTATTCTGCCTTACGCCACGCAAGCGAATGGCGGGAGGTTTATCTGGGCGCGACATCGGTCGGAATGTAGCAAGGCCTGGACGTTAGGCCAGTCAGACCTGCTGGAGAACGGAAATCCGGCAACGAACCCAACCGAGGGGTACGGGTGCAAATAAAACTGGGTGAGATCTGGATCCTTGGAGAAAGCCTGAATGGGTCGCTGCGTGAGAGGGCCGCCCACTTCAGCGACCGCGATGTCCCGACAGAAGTAGGTTCTCGGAACAGGGTCCCTCTCCCCTCCGCGTCCTCCGCGGTAAACGCTCCTCCCAGGATCGGAAACGGGCAGGGCCGGGCTTAGCCGCGAAAAGGCGCAAGAGACACAAAAAAGACCGGGGCTCTGAACGACACGACAGAAGCCGGGCTGCAGTTCTGTAGTGTGGGCCGTATCGGCCCATCCCGTCCCACCTCTTCGAATAGGCGAGACTCCATTCTCACCCACTTTTAATCCCACCCGAGGGGTACCCCTCCCCTTTCATCCCTTGTCCCGCCACACTGGTCTGCTAGGGTTTCGCGACATGCAAATTCGATCGGTCATTCGGGCGTTGTCGTGCGGTCTCCTTTTGCTGGGCATTGCTCCTTGCCGGGGGGCGGAAAAGTCCTTTGATTTCGCCAACGACGCGCTCAATGCGACCCCTGCGGGGTTTACCAACATGCTGGCGGGAGGCGGCAGCCCAGGGGAGTGGCGCGTGATTCAAACCGACGCGCCTTCGGCTTTCCAGAGTCTCAGCGGGCAGGCGACGCAACGGACCACGCAACGGGCGTTGGCTCAGTTGTCCCGCGATGCCACCGACGAGCGTTTCCCAATGCTCGTGTATACCGGGGACGTCTACGCTGACTTCACCTTGACCACACAGCTTAGGCTAGTGGACGGCGAGAAGGAGCAGATGGCGGGTGTTGCATTCCGCATTCAGGACGAAAAGAACTTTTACTACGTCCGCGCCAGCGCTCTGGGAAACACCCTCTATTTCTTTAAGATCGTGGGTGGCATTCGCAGCACTCCCATCGGAACCCATATTGAGATCCCGAAGGGCGTGTGGCATGAGCTGACCGTGGAGTGTCGCGGAAACCAGATCAAAGTCCTGTTCAATGGCAAGGAGACCATTCCGGCGATGTTGGACAAGTCGTTTATGTTCGGGCGAATCGGCTTCTGGACGAAGTCAGACTCCGTCAGTCACTTTGCCAACACACGTCTCCTTTATGCGCCCCGCGAAACGCTCGCTCAAACCCTGGTGCGGGACACTCAGAAACACTATCGTTTGGAAGACCTCATGATTTTTACCCACCCGGCAAGCGAGTCCGCGTTGAAAGTGATCGCCAGCATGAAACCGGAGGATCTTGGAAAAGCAGGTACCGAGCTGGAGCGAACCGTCGTAGAGAGTGGCAAGGTCTACCAGTCGAAGATCGCGAGCCTGATCACCATGACGCTTCCTTTGCACGACGCGAACGGAGATCCCGTCGCGGCGGTGCGGCTGGTGATGAAGAGTTTCACCGGGGAGACCGAGAAAACGGCACTCAACCGAGCGGTACCCGTGGTTCGCCGGATGGAGAGCCATATCCGCACTCATGGGGATCTCGTAAATTAAACTACTGATTTTAAGTAAGCGCGCGCCTTCATTACCGTAGAACTACGTAGACTTCCGTGACGTGTGAAAGGAATGCGGGAAAATTCTTCGCGACAACTCAACTTCTTAGTAGCGCGAAGGGAAATCCCGCGTAAGTTGTCGGACTAACAATCCTGAGCAGTAGTATCACCGTGCCGTAGAAGTTGGATGTGAAGTTGTATGTCGTACCTATCGTATAGTGTCTGGAGTCGCTTGTCGGATTCGCTCCGTCTTTCCGTAAGCGGATTTCTTTGCGTAGGCGGGCCGCCGTCTTACGTCTCGTGCCCACGTGTCACCTCAACGCCGCAGGCAACCCCAATTCCAGTTGTATGAAAAACGCTGTATTTATAGAACGCGATGCGATCTTGAATCAGGTCCGAGTCGGGCCGAAGCATCAGATCACTCCCACCACTCTCGAAGAGTTCAAACTCATTCCCGAGGCAGCCGAGCCGCTGCGCCAGCTCAAAGCGGCGGGCTTCACGCTGATCGTCACCACCAACCAGCCGGGTGTGTCACGCGGAACGATTTCGCGTCGCGAACTCGATCGCATGCACGATCAGTTGCGACGCGTGTTTCCGATCGATGATCTGTTCATTTGTCCTCACGACGAAAATGATCGCTGCCCCTGTCGGAAGCCGAAGCCGGGCCTGTTGATTGAGGCGGCGTTCAAGTGGCATCTGGATCTTGATCACTCGTATGTGATTAGCGACAAGTGGCAGGATGCCGAGGCCGCGCGCACCGCCGGTTGCATCTCGCTGCTGGTGAAGTCTCCGTGGGTGGGCCCGGTCCATCATGACTTCGTGCTTCCAAACCTCGAAGCCGTGGTGGCGAAGGTAATGAGCTTGAACAACACGCCGACGGGAACAAAGTCATGGCTCGGCATTCCTGTCGGAAGCTGAATTCGAAACCCAATCGGACTCATCCGAACCAGCCAATCTTGCCTGTTCGCAATTTTTCCACCCTCTGTTTCAACCTGTCACGACGATTCCCAAGGGTTAGCTCAGTAGAAACGAGCACCACAGCAGTACTCACGTCCGCGGGGGGTAAGTCCGACAGGCTGCTAGAACCTCACGCCCACGGAGGAGCGGACCTGGAGGTCGTTGGGCGAGATGGTTCTCGCGGGACGATTGTCATAGAGATCGAGCAGCGTCAGGTTCACGTAGAGATTGCTCCTGAGCGAATACCGAACGGTTCCCTCGAAGCGTGCCCGATAGCGTTCAAACTCGCTGATGCCAGGGAAAAACTCGAATCGCTGTTCAAGGGTCAGTTTGGGAGTGATCTGCCAGACGCAGTCCTCGGCTATTCGATAGAAGAAGGACTCCGATTTTGTGGCATCGTTGTTGAACTGAGCCTGATAATTGGCTCCCAGTTCGGCGTTGAGTTTCATCCTTTCCTTCTTGAGGAGGTGATAACCGACGCCAGGGCCGATTTCGTAACGGAGATTGATGTTCCTGATGCTGTCGTAACCCACGCCTCCCAAATTGTAGAGGAACATCCGTCCAGCCACGTCATAGTCAGTCTTCATCGAGCCGTCCAACCGATCCGCAGACTTGACCCCGGCTGTCTTCCCATACGTCAGCAATCCATCGAACGAGTTGCGCAACTTGTCCTTCGAGTAGGCAGCCCTCCCTCGCGCATTGTAGAGCTGTCGCTCGGTGGCCCCGAACCCAAGATCGATGCCAGCCTGAAGATCAAAACTCCATCGTTTTGGAGCAGGAGGTTTCACTGGAGTCGCTGCTTTGGGAGAGGTTGGAAGGGTGGGCTTGGCAGCCATCGCCCCCGGTGCGGTAGCTGGAGTGGAGGGAGTAGGCGCGGGGATGGCCAGCGACGCAGCGGATCCATCAATACGTTGGGTCACTTCGCTCGACGGCACACGGATCACTCCGAGCAGCGGATGCCGTAAACGGATCCGTCCGTCAGATTCGGAGAGAATCACTCCGGTGACTTTGTCTCCACTGCGCAGTTGGAGGGTCACTTCGCCCGCGAAGGAGGAGACTGAGAGGGCGAGCTCGAGTGCGAGCGCTAAGGTGAGTGCCAATCCACCTGGGGCTTGGCGCAGAAGGCCGCTGCCGTGGGCGCTAATTTGGTCGCTTGTTAAGGTTCGTTCCATTCGTGTCGGCGGCCGCACCCGTTGCGACTGATGGCGCACTGCGGGAGACTCCGCCGACCACTTCGACGTGGCCATCCTCGCTCATCTTCAGTCGAGGACGCGTCGAACCGAGATCATAGGCCTTTTGCTGAGCTACCTCGCCACGCGGGGTGATCTGCCAGTAATCAAAGGAGCGTGGCCCACTCTGATAGAGCGTATGGAGCATGCTGGAGCGGTCAATGATCTGCTCCGGTTTCGCAAACGAAACAATGC
>JAYTTC010000448.1:0-5310 GCA_043745255.1 Verrucomicrobiales bacterium | reverse complement strand
TTCTCACCCACTTTTAATCACACTCACGGCGCGAATCGATGCCATGGAACAGGAAATCGCCGCTCTGGCTCTCCCCGGATCCTTCGTTCTACGTGCAGAACGCCTGTGCCACGGAGCGGTCGCTGGCACCGAAGGGGATGAGCACGCTGCTGGTGGTTCGTGCACTTCGGCGCTTCTGGAAGGGGCAGCCCAGCGAATGGAAGGGCCAATCATATCCCGGCTTACCCGCTGTCCTCCCGCCGGGATGACCTGAGCTATCCCTGGAATCCATCGATAGCCCCGCCCGGGCAGGCACATTGAGGAATGAATTGCTAAGTCCGACGGCCTGCTTAGAAGCGTTTCATCAAAAACGCGCCTCCGACCACTAGCGAGGCTCCAACCGCCCGTTGCCAGTTCACCGGATGCACCGAAGTTCCAAACGCCCCGATGTGATCGAATGCCAGGGAGACCAGGAGCTGGGCGGCAATCGTGAGCACAAGAGTCGTGCCGATCCCGAGTCTCGGGGTGAGTATTACATTAGCCGTTACAAAGAAGGCCCCGCACATCCCGCCTGCGAACCAAGCCCAGGGTCGGACGCTCTCGATCGCTTGCATGGAGGGCAGAGAAACCCTCCACGCCAGGCAACACAGAATCAGAGTGATGCTCCCGGCCGTGAAGGACACGAGTGCCGCGAGCATGGCGCTTCCGAGTGGGGGACGAAGGCTGGCATTGATGCCGGACTGGAGTGGAATTAGGGCACCCGCTACCAGTCCGAGGAGGATCCAGGGGTTCATGATTCGGTTTTGGATTTGAGAGTAAGATCGTCACTACACTAGCTCAAGACGCGGGCGCGCTCCGCAGCCTTCAGCTCACACCAGTGGCCGACGCTCAAGTCGATCAATGCGTAATCGCCGATGCTTCGACGCATCAAACGAAGAGTGGGGTGTCCAACCGCTGCGGTCATCCGTCGAACTTGGCGGTTCTTTCCTTCCACCAGAGTGAGTTCGAGCCAACAGGTGGGAATGTTCAAACGAACACGAATCGGTGGAGTGCGCTCTGAGATCACCGGTTGAGGGTTCAAAATTCGGACGTCGCAAGGAAGTGTTCGATGATCCGATAGCGTCAGCCCCTGACGCAAGCGAGTGAGGGAGTCCTCAGCGGGGATACGCTCCACCTGAGACCAATACGAGCGTCGGTGTCGGAATGTTGGATCGAGCAGACGGGTGTTGAGCCCAGGCTCATCGCTGAGCAGAAGCAATCCTTCCGAATCCGCATCGAGTCGACCGAGCGGGTAGACATCCTTTGGGAATCCGAACTCTGCGAGCGTTCGGTTCGGGGAACCATCCGGCCTGAAGGCGGAGAGCACTCCATACGGTTTGTTGAACGCGATCAGCACGTCACGGGAGCGCCGCGCGGGGCGGCTGCAAGGCAGTCGAGTGAGTCAATCGAGTCCATACTTTTCAATCCACGACTGAGGCAGCGTGCCGAAACTGAGCAACCAGTCGTTGAAACGCTGAAGGCTCCAGCCTCGGCCATCCATCAGACGATGCCGGAGCCGGTCGTTCTCCAGCCGTCCCAGCCAGTAGCTCATCGGAACGGTGGGGGATGCGGTGTACCAGTTCACATCCGCAGAAGCTCGGGCTTTGGTGAATCCTAGATGTTTGCGCAGATGAGACACCGCCTGATCGTAGCAATAGCGCCCGGTTTGGAGCCGGATGTCCACCAGCACGCGATGCGCCCGCCAGAGCGCATCATGGAGTTGCTGAACACGCAGCCAGGGCGAGCGGTCGACACGCAGATCGACCATCATCTGCTCGCACCACAGAGTCCATCCTTCGTAGAAAACCGCGTGCGCGAACAATCGACGCCAGCGTCTCGGATGCTGGTTGGCGGTGATGAACTGAAGATGGTGCCCGGGGTAAGCCTCATGCGCACAGGTGAGGCTTAATCCAAAATGCTGCTGTCGCTCCGCGAGCTTTTGCGCCTCGGTGGTTTTTGTGAGGCTCAGATCGTTCACCCAGAAGATTCCGCGCTGGTTTTTCGCGAAAGGTCCAGGGGACGAGTAGGCGGCCGTGGGGTAGAGATGCCGCATGAACTCGGGAACCGGTCTGACCTCAAGCGTTTCATTGCGCGGGAATGTCACCGCCTTAGCGTTGCGGAAGGCGTCCGCGACGCGCTCGGTTTCCCGCTGGTAGTGGCCCAGCAGATTTTCTCCGGGATCCCATTCGCTTCGTGCCTGACGGATGATGTCGTCGGCGCTCTTGCTGCCTCCGAATCGGCCGCACGCGACCTCGAGCAGCTTGCCGATCCGGCCTGCTTCGGAGACAGCAAGAGTTTCGATTTCCTCCAAGGTGTAATCCAATCCGAGTTGGTCGCGCACCCTTCGAGCCATCCGAGCCGTGCCGATGGAAAAGGATCCGTCCACCGCCGGCGGTCGGGCGAGGATGGCGTCCCGGTAGGCGATGCAAGCGCGGTTTGCCCCTTCGATCAACTCGACGTCCCTCGACTTGGAGGGATGTCGTTGCAGGAACTCGAGAACCGCGCTCAGCAGAGAGGGAGCTCCGGCGACGGTCTGGGTCATGATTCGCCGCCACACGGGCTCGGGGCGCTCGATCAGTGTTTCGGCCTCGGCCAGATACGCAGGAGTGCGCCGCAGCAGGGAGCGGAGGTTTCGCGCGGCGCGATCGGGCTCATCCTCTCCCCGTTGGAGCTCGTAGAGGAAGAGATTGAGAACCAGGTCCGGTCCCGAGGGATCCAGGGTATGTCTGCTCCGCTCGAAATCCTCGCTTTCCCGAAGCAATTGGCTCCGGAGCGCCAGTCGATCGAGATGCTGCTCGAGGAGGAGATCACGAGGGTTCAGTGCGTCGAGCGCCTTGAGCGTGGATCGCCGCCGCCGCTCCTGTCGAAGCTCAAAGGTCAGATTGGCGTGACCGAGCTGACCCTCTCCCTCGCTCAGCCCGGTGTAGGTGGCGAACACCGGCTGGTCCGCAAGCACCCCCTCGAAGTGACGATCGAGGACACCCTCAAATTGTTCAGGGACTTTGCTCATGTAGTCGTCTCAATCCAAATCGTGGTTCGGGCGGGGATGGGCCGATACGGCCCACACTACAGAACTGCACTCCGTCTTCTGTAGTGTCGTCCGTATCGGACGATTCGGGCCGTCCTGCTAGGGAACATTAACCGATGAAGGTGGCGTGCACGGCTCGCATCGCCTGTTCCGCTTTGGATAGATCGATCACCACTGAGATCTTGATCTCGCTGGTGGAGATCATGTCGATGTTGATCTTTTCATTCGCGAGGGTTTCGAACATTCGGGCGGCCACGCCGGAATGACTGCGCATTCCCACACCGACGATCGACAGCTTTCCGATCTGGTCGGTGGTGATGGACTGCGAGAAACCGATGTCCTTCTTCAGCTCTTCGATCACTTTCTCCGTCTTGAGGAGATCGGCTTTCTCCACCGTGAAAGACACATCGGTGGCGGGAGAGCCCGTTCCGTGGCCGATGTTTTGAACGATCATATCGACGTTGATGTTGGCGTCCGCCAGGGCCTTAAAAATGCGCGAAGCGACACCCGGCCTGTCCGGCACCGACACCAAGGTCACCTTGGCTTGATTTTTGTCGAGTGCCACGCCGCGGATCACGACGTCCTCCATATTCTTGGTCTCTTCTTTCACAATCGTACCAGGGTTATCGTTCAGGCTCGAACGTACTGCGAACACTACTTTGAATTTCTTGGCAAACTCGACGGAGCGGGACTGCATGACTTTCGCACCGAGGCTCGCGAGCTCGAGCATCTCATCATAGGAGATCTCCGCCAGCTTGCGGGCATTGGGCACGATACGAGGATCCGCTGTGTAGACGCCGTCGACGTCAGTATAAATCTCGCAGAGCTCAGCTTTCAGCGCGGCAGCCAGGGCGATCGCGGTGAGATCGGAACCCCCGCGCCCGAGTGTGGTGACTTGACCCTCGCTGGTTTCCCCCTGAAAGCCGGCGACGATGACCACATTGCCCGCATCCAGCAGGGCATGCACTTTCTTAGGGCTGATGTTTTGAATCTTCGCTTTGGTGTGAACTCCGTCGGTGATGATCCCCGCTTGCGCTCCAGTCAGCGACTCAGCCTTCACATCCATGGAGTGAAGCGCGATTGCGGTGAGGGCGATGGTGGTCTGTTCCCCAGTGGACAGAAGAACATCCAGCTCACGCTCGCTCGGAAGCGGCATGATCTCCTTGGCCATCTTGATCAGTCCATCGGTCACTCCGCTCATGGCGGAGACGACCACCACGACCTGATCGCCCCGACGTCGATAGGCGGCGACACGTCGAGCGACGTTCTTAATCCTTTCGGGATTTCCTACTGAAGTACCGCCGTATTTTTGGACGATGAGCGCCATGGTTCAGGGAGAATGGTCTGTGATTTCTTCGGCCTTACTTCACCCGATTCAACGACTTCACCCCTTGAACCTTCGATGCCACCCGGAGTCGGAGCCCGTTCAAGCGAATAAACCCGGTGGCGTCGTCCTGGTTGTAAGCCTGGGTCGGATCGGCCTCCATGGTCGCGATATGCGGGTTGTAGAGGCTGACCTTCGATTTGCGCCCTGCGCAGTAGATGCCGCCTTTATAGAGTTTCACCCGCACCGTCCCGGTAACGTTCCGCTGGCTTTCCTCCACCAACGCCTGAAGGGCCAGACGCTCGGGCGCGAACCAGAATCCATAATATACCAGCTCCGCGTACTTCGGGACGAGCCCGTCTCGGAGATGCATCACTTCGCGATCCATGGTCAGACTCTCGATCTGACGGTGGGCGAAATGGAGAATCGAACCGCCGGGAGTCTCATAGACACCACGGCTTTTCATTCCCACGAATCGGTTCTCCACCATGTCGACTCGACCCACACCATGCTTGCCGCCGAGTTTGTTGAGCACCTGCATGACGCGGAGCGGACTGAGCTTCCGTCCGTTCACCGCCACGCAATCTCCCAGCACGAAATCCAGAGTGACGTATTCCGATCGATCGGGCGCGTCTTCCGGCGCCACCGAGAGCTTGAACATGTCCTTGTTGCCCTGAGCAAAGGCGTCGAACCAGGGATCCTCAAGAATGCCGGCTTCGAACGAGATGTGGAGCAGGTTGCGATCGCTGGAGTAGGGCTTCTTCGCGCTGGCCTGAACTGGAATCCGTTTCTTGGCGCAATAGTCGATCATCTCCTTGCGACCAGGGAATGCCTTGCGGAATCGCTCATCGCGCCAAGGGGCGATAATATCCAAACCGGGTGCGAGAGCGGCTGCGGTGAGTTCGAAACGAACCTGATCGTTGCCCTTGCCGGTCGCTCC
>JAYTTC010000447.1:0-5318 GCA_043745255.1 Verrucomicrobiales bacterium | reverse complement strand
TCGAAGCTCCCGAAGCGCTCGCTGCGCTCCGGAGTGCCGCGGAGGTCACGGGATGTCCCCTCACCGTCCTGCCGCTCGATGCGACCTTATCCCCTGCCCTGCGCAATCGGAGGCTTCCCTTATTGGGATCTCATCAGCGCGTGAACGCGGCTCTCGCCTTGGCGACCGTTGGAACACTGCGCGATCTCCTTCCCGTGAGCGAGGCCGCGATCGACCGTGGTCTTTCCCAGGTAAACTGGCTCGGACGGTTTCAGCGCTTGCAGCAAGGCAACCAAACAATTTTGTTGGATGGGGCTCACAATGAGGAAGGGGCGATTGCTTTGCGCAGGGCGGTGGAGGAGGAGTGCGCTGGACAGAAACCGATTCTCGTTTTGGGAATTCTGCGCGACAAAGCGTGGCGCGAGATGCTGGCTGTCCTGGTGCCGCTGGCGAAGGAGTTGATTCTGGTTCCAGTTCAGAGCAACAGAACTCTGGCACCGGAAGAGCTCCTCGCGACCTGCCGCTCGCTCGATCCAACGCGAAAGGTGCGCTGTGCTCCCAGTCTACCGACGGCGCTGGAGGGCCTCAGTCGTGAGCCGTTGATCCTGATCGCCGGATCGCTCTATCTCATCGGCGAGGCCTTGGAGTTGCTCTCGAGAGACTCTGCAGCGAGCGCGAACGAACGCACTCTCAACGAATGGGATGGAGGCCGGAGGACGGATAACTAAGTCCGCTCGGCCTCCTGTCCAATTTAGGAGCGGGTTGAAAAAGGGCGTGCAGGGATTGCAAAAAGGCAGGATTGGCGGGTTCGGAGAGGTTCGATTGAGCTTCCTCAGCCATGGCGTCGTTCCTATCGTTCGCCTTCCATGACTCCGAGTGCCGACTATCTCAAACAAGCCCGCGAATTAATCGATCGGGTGGAAGCCCAGAAGGCCGACATCGAAACAGCCGCCGACTGGTTCACCGCCACTATCCTGGCGGGTCGGATGGTTCATCTCTTTGGCTCGGGTCACAGTCGCATCTTGGTTGAAGAAATGTGGCCACGATATGGCTCCTTCCCGGGATTCAATCCGATCGTTGAACTCTCCCTCAGCTTTCACAATCTGGTGGTCGGCGCCAACGGACAACGCCAGGCCATGTTTCTCGAAAACGTCCCCGGACTCGCCACCCGCATCCTGAGGAACTTCGACCTTTCCCCCGCTGACTGCGCGTTAGTTGCCTCCTCCAGTGGATGCAACCTGGTGCCGATCGAAATGGCGGAGGAATTTCAGCGACGCGGGGTGAAGGTGGTCGCGATCGTCAGCAAGCGTCACTCGGATGCCAGCGAATCGCGCCATCCCCAGGGCAAAAGACTGCAGGATTTTTCCAACCTCGTTCTCGACACTGGTGCACCCGTGGGTGACGCGATGGTCCGGGTGAAGGGCCTCGACACCCCAGTGGCTCCCGGATCCACCCTCGGCGGCTGCCTCTTGATCAACACCATCAAAGCCGAGATCGCCGAGCGTCTCACCCGTGCTGGAGCCCCTCCTAAAGTCCTCACAGCGGGCGCTCTGGTAGGCAAGGAGCGAGCCACCGAGCTCTTCGAGGCGGCCTACGACGAGCATGCCCGCCGACTGGCCCTGCTCTATCAAAACCTAGGGCTGCAACAAGGGAATCGCTGAAGGGTGTATTCACAGCTCAAATACAAACCCTGAAGGACAAAAAAAGCTTACATCCTCCCTTGACCCAGCGGGGTTTCATTCATAGGTTGAGGACCAATCGGATGAACTTAGTCCGCTTTAACTAAAATGCAGATTACACGCGCAGTCGAATACGGGGCCATGGGCCTGATTTGCTTGGCGCGTCGTGCCCCGGGCGAGACCGTAATGCTGGAAGAAATAAGCCTGGAAGAGGACGTTCCCTCCAGTTTTCTTGGAAAAATTTTCCAGCAGCTATCGCGGGCGGGGTTGATTCGTTCCGTTCGTGGGAACGGCGGAGGATACACCCTGAGCAAGCAGGCAGAGGAGATCACTCTTCTCGAGATTTTTGAAGCCATCGAAGGCAAGCTTGCCCTCCAGCGCTGCCTGCAGCAGCCCTCTTCCTGTGAGCGGCATGACGGATGTGCCCTTTGTGGCGTGTTCGAGCAAGCACAAGACCAGGTCAAAGACGTCTTTGCTCGAACCACCGTGGCCGACCTCGTCAAACGACATGTCTCCGCCGGACAGACCGATCGTCGGCACCCTCCAGTGGGCACAAAAAAACTTTCAAACATCCGCAAATAACGTAATCAAATCCCTCCTCATTATGAGCGAAACCTACACGCTGTATAACCAGACGGTCATGGATCACTTCCTCAATCCCCGGAACATGGGGGACATCAAGGACGCCGACGGCGTCGGCGAAGTGGGTGCCGCAGCCTGCGGTGACATCATGAAGATCAGCCTGAAGATCAAGGACGGGAAGATCGAAGACGCACGGTTCAAGACCTTTGGCTGCGGCTCCGCCATCGCCAGCTCGAGCATGGCCACGGAATTGATCAAAGGCCGGACCATCGAAGAAGCGATGTCCTTCTCCAACCAGGAAGTAGTCGATGCCCTCGGCGGTCTTCCTCCAGTGAAGATTCACTGCTCTGTCCTGGCCGAGGAAGCGCTGAAAGCGGCTTTAGAGGATTATGTGCGGAAGAATCCCACTTTAGCGAAGGCGGATCCCGTCATCGCTTAGACTGCAGGCCGACTTCATTTCGCCCCGCCGATGGTTCGGCGTGTCGGATCGGTTGGCCTCTTAACGTTCATTGGAGCGATGCCGCAGTCCGGCTCTGGCTCCCAGTTTCCCTCGCGTAAAAAACGCGAGGGTTCTTTTTGAAGTTCAACCGTTCTCCATTCAGACTCCTGTCATGCGCAACGTGTTCCTAGATCATCAGTCCGCGACGCCGCTCCTTCCTGAGGTCTTCGAAGAAATGAAGCCCTACTTCATGGAAGCGTTTGGAAACCCGAGCTCGCTGCACCAGTACGGGCTGCGTGTTCGCGATGCGATGAAGAAAGCGCGGACGCGCATCGCCGCCCTGATCAATGCGGAGAGCGAGGAGGAGGTCTTCTTCACCTCTGACGGCACGGAATCCGCCAACCTCGCCATCAAAGGCGTGGCCTACGCGAACGAACGTCGTGGAAAGCATTTGGTCGTCTCGGCTACCGAGCACCCTTCGGTGATCAACTCGGTGGAATTTCTAGAAAAGCAGGGCTGGACCTGCACCCGCGTGCCCGTCGATCCGTTGGGTCGAGTGAATCCGGAGGCGATCGGCAATGCGGTGACCGACAAGACGGTTTTGATCGCCGTGCATCACGTCAACCACGACATCGGCACCATTCAACCGGTGCGTGAGATTGGTCGGATCGCGGTGGAGAAAAACGTTCCTTTCTATGTCGATTGCGAAGCCAGCGCGGGCTGGCTCCCCATCGACGTCCAAGCGATGGGTGCAAACCTAGTCTCCTTCTCACCGCATCGATTTTATGGCCCGAAAGGGGTGGGCATTCTCTACCGCAACCGAAAAGCCCGACTGGTCAGCATCCTCCATGGGGGAGTGCAGGAAGGGGGACGCCGGGCGGGAACGGAGAATGTTCCGGCGATTGTGGGTGGCGGTCTCGCGGCAGAAATCGCGCTTCGCGAGATGCCGATTCGCTCTGCGCACGTGACCAGGCTGCAGCAAAGGCTCTGGACTGGCCTCAAGGCCCAGATCCCCTTTATCAAGCTGAACGGCCCGGAGCCGGGACCGGATCGCATCCAGAACAATCTCAATCTCAGCACGGAGTTCATCGAAGGCGAAGGCCAGCTGCTGAGCCTCGACGTGGCCGGGATCGCCGTGGCCAGCGGCTCGAGCTGCGTCAGCAAATCGCTGAAAATCTCGCATGTGCTCGCTGCTATTGGACTGGATCACGCGCTCGCCCAGGGGAACATCATCATGACCCTCGGCAAGGACAACACCGAGGAGGAGGTTGACTATGTGATCGAGTGCTTCTCCAAGATCGTGACCAAACTCCGCGCTATGTCTCCGATGTGGGAAGAATTCGAACGTGGGGTCATCGACTCGGTGATCAACCCCACCGGCAAGGGCAAATCGTTTTCCGAACACGCCGCATCGATCTCCGGCAAGCCGGCTCACTAGGAAGCAGCGACCTTCGCGAATTCCCTCTCAATCTCCTCTCCCATGCTGACTCAGGACTCGGTCACCGAAGTGCTCAAAACGGTTAAGTATCCAGGTTATTCACGCGATATCATTTCGTTCGGGTTGTTGAAGAACATCGCTGCAGGAAATGGTGCAGTCAGCGTTCTACTCGCTCTCACTACCCACAATCCCGAGATCGCCAAGCATCTCAAGGAGGCTTGCGAACAAGCCGTGCGCTCACTCCCCGGAGTGAACCATGCCCATGTGGAGGTGAAGATGCCTCCCGCAGCCACCGGTCCCGCCGCGGCGGCCGGCGCGCCAAGCCCCTGGGCGAATCAAAACCGAGTCAACGGAATCAAGAAGATCATTGCGATCGCGAGCGGAAAAGGAGGGGTCGGCAAATCTACCTGTTCGGTAAACCTCGCCTGCGCTCTTCAAGCTCTGGGCTCGAAGGTCGGATTGCTCGATTGCGACATCTACGGACCCAGCATCCCTTTAATGATGGGCGTGAAGGAACGCCCCACCGTCAGCGAGCAAGACAAGTTGATCCCTCCCGTGGGACACGGCGTGAAGCTGATGAGCATGGGCTTCCTCCTCGATGGAGACACGCCGGTCATCTGGCGTGGGCCGATGATCGTGAAGACCATCCAGCAGTTCATTTTCTCAGTGGAGTGGGGGGATCTAGACTACCTCTTGGTGGATCTCCCTCCCGGAACTGGCGACGCACAGCTCACTCTGTGTCAAACCGTGCCTCTAGATGGCGGAGTGATTGTGACCACTCCGCAAGAAGCCTCGCTGGGAGTGGTCCGCAAAGGGATCGCGATGTTCGAGAAGGTCCAGGTTCCCATCCTGGGGATCGTTGAGAATATGAGCTACTTCGTCACTCCAGGCGGAGAGCGAGTGGAGATCTTTGGTCACGGCGGAGGGAAGCAGGAATCGGTTCGACTGAATCTCCCCTTCCTCGGCGAGATACCGATTTTTACCGAGATTCGAATTGGAGGGGATATGGGAGTTCCCGTCACTGTCTCAGATCCCAAGCTCGCTCCGGCCCAGGCATTCCTTCAGGTCGCCAAAGCCGTGCAGGACAAATTGCGGTAGGTTTTTTAAGCTCCCCCTGTTCTACTCGTCCCATGGCCGTTCACGCGGAGCCTAAGGATATTTCCCTACCGGACGATTTGTCGCGGATCCTTCGCGAGTGCTC
>JAYTTC010000446.1:0-5322 GCA_043745255.1 Verrucomicrobiales bacterium | reverse complement strand
AGCCACGGACTCGGCCACGAGCGCCCGATAGGTTCTTCGAGCGTGTTCGTACGCCTCCTTGGCTTCCTCCAATTCATCGTGCTTGATAAAACGCTCCTTCTGCGACCAGCACTGATCCACCCCTTTGAGACACCACTCGGCGCTTCGTTTTGAGGCGCGAATCGGTTTACCTCCCACCAGTACAAACACGGGATTGGAATGCGAGGACGGAAGAATCCGCAGCGCGATCCAGCTGCTTTGTTCGATGGGAACTTCGAAACTCATGTCCTCAAGGTGTCCATCCGCTCGGAGGGTCTTCCGCGCCACGGGATATCCGTTTACGATCACCTCCACCGGCACCTCTAGACTGCTATCCAAGCGGGCGCGCTCAAGGTCCCAATAGGGTTTTTCCTGATAGGGGCGGTGTTGCAGAGAGGGATCGGGTGTTTCATTCAATCGTGCAGCCACCTTAGCGCTGACCCGCACAACGCCTCCCGCCTCCAGTCGCAGTTCGCTTCCTCGCTCTCCCACGGCGAGCGCGTTCACCTGAAAATTCATCAAATGACTTTTGCCATCCCCCACATAGTTCTTTCCCTGACGAATCCCTTCGCACCACTCATCGAAATCCAGCTTCCCTCCCTGTTTCACGTAAGATCGACCCAGACCGACGCGTTCGCCGTAGATGCAGGGAAAGTCGGTCTCCCCGCTGATGCGGGTACGAAACCCACAGTTGAGGGTGTGATACCACATGTTTAGTTCCCACACATAAGGGGTGTCGACGGTGGACATAAAATCAACCGCTGGCACCAGTTCACCCTCGGGTCCGGGCACGCGGTGAGTGACATCGATCAAATACTCATTGGCCCCAATTCCGCTCAGCGGTGGCACTACGTAGTTGGGAAGCTCTGCAGTCTGCACTTCGAGGCCCCAACCCGAATGGGCGGGCCCCACCACCGCGCCCTGGCGTTTCGCCCATCGCAGCGTGCTCAAGCCCAGGGTCGGCCAGTGATTCTTGGACTCGCCGCCCGGATACATCTGCTCATGAAGTCTCAACAAGCAGAGATGACCCGACTGATGGGAACCAAATCCGGAAACCTCGACGTCGTAGCGCAGCAGGTAAGGGTACTTTGAAACCTTGTCGAGTTTGCCGGTGAAGAACTGCTTCTGATAATCGAAGCACGGCCCCCAGGTCAGATTGCAGCCCACCTTCAAGTCCTCTCCCAGGCAATGACGCATCATGTCCGGAGCATGAACCCCCTCACTCGGCTTGGTATAGTGAGCACAGCCCGCCGCATGAATGTGATGGTCTCCCGACCAATAACCAAACTTCGATGGATCGATCCAACGTTCCAGTCGGAAAGTCGCCGACTGCGATTTCCCCTTCATCAGCACCTTCTGAGACTGAGCCAGGTACTCGGGCCCTCGAGTGCATTCGAGGGTGTAGGTTCCGGCGGGAAGCCGCACCGTTTCACCGTCGGCTCGATACACCTGGGGATGGAAGGCGAAGTCCGGTGCCAGCCGCTTTGAAGGTGCGGGATAAACCCGCCCTTGTTCATCGCGGATCACGAAACTCGCGGTTGTCGGGTGACCCTGCTCATCACGGACATGGAGTGTGAGGGTGGAGGCAGGCACGCTGTGGAATAAAATGTCGGCTTCATTTCGAAAGCCAAGATCCTGCGTCCCTTGACCCACGTTGAAGCTCAGCTTGCCCTCCCTTTTCCCGGCATCGCGGCTGTAGACCTGAAGCACAGCATATTCGAGTTTGAGCCCCGAGAGCTCCTTCTTCATCGGCTGGGACTTGAACAGCTCGAGATCGAGCCAAAGATCCGCATCGCCGGCCTCCCCTCCTGTGCGGCGGCCTTGTCGATAGACACGATCGGAGGCGTTTGCGCGAGCACCGCCCTCAAAGACCGAGATCGCCTGAGGGCTGATGGCTCGCAGCTCCGAGGTGGTCCCGGCCTCGTTGGCGACCTTCACCAAGAACACGCGCCATCCCTGCTCCATCAACTCCGCATTCGCCAGACCCTGAGACACCTTCACTCGCATCTCGGGATTGATATTCACCGCCGCCAGACAGTAGCGGTCGAGAATCTCCTGCGCCTGCCGCAGCCCCATCGCACCATCGACCTGCCCCAACGCAGTCGACAGGGCGAGTTGATCGGATTCCGAAAGGGGTGCCCCCAGGTAGCTCAAGGCATCCTTGAGTCGCCGTACCTGGGCCGCGAATGGCTGCCATTCCACGTCAGAAACAAGCGGGAGCGTCGACTGGCTGAAGCTCAGGCAGGGACTTAGCAAGAACGTAGCGAACGAGAACAGCAAGAGCCGACCGGTCTGAGAGGTTTTCATAGGAGTCTACGGGTGGATGAGCTCACCCTGCCAAAGACCTCGGAGCCGGTCACTGAGAAAAAATCAAGAGCCGCCACTCCCTCGCACGTTTTTGGACAACTCCTGCAATCGCTCCTTCTCCGCCAGGGTTAAGTTGTCAAAACCGACTGCGGAAATTCTGTCCAGCAGTTGATCCAGCTCCTCCCGCTCTGCGGTTCGTTGACGCGCTTCGTCATACCGTTGATAGCGCACATCGCCACGCGGAGCCTCCGCCTCCCGGGTGAGTGCGCCGCGGAGTGCCATCCGGGGATCTCGATAGAGGAAAACAAAAATAGCGGCGGAAACCACCAGCACCAAACCGAGCATTTTCAGATTTCCAGTCGCAGCATGAGGATACAGCACCAAGGTGGTGAACAGGCCCACCATCGCGCCGCCCAGATGGGCATCATGGCCAATGTTGCTATTCGCCGACCGCATTCCGAAATAGGAGGCCAACAGGAAAAAAATCGCGTAAACCGAAGCCGGAATTGGAATCGGCACCATCCAGAATTGGATCTGTCCCCCAGGGAGCAGAAAGATGGAGGCAAAGATCACCCCGCATACCCCTCCGGAGGCACCCAGCGCGGCGTAATCGTGGTTTCGGTGGAGAACCAGCGAGAGCAAGCTCCCTCCCAGGATGGACATGAGATAAATGAAGAGCAGTGGACGCCAACCAAACACCAACTCAATCTGAGAGCCGAACGAATAAAAGCTGAGGAAGTTCAGGCAGAAATGCATCACGTCGCCATGGAGTAACGCGCTGGTGAACATGCGATGCCACTCCTGGTTCGCCAGGATATCCCGCGGACGGAAGATCAGCCGATCCCGTAGGCCAGGGTCGCGGAAAGCCAGAAACGTCACCACGGCAGTGATCACCGTGATAGCCAGAGTTGCTTGAGGGGTTTCGTTCACAGTCTGAATTGAGGCGAAATCCTCGCGGATCGCGGCGCAGACCGCAAGGCGGCGGTAACTGAAAATGAGTTATTGGGACGCGCGCGGTTTGAAGGCGCGATACTCGGGTGCCAGCAGCTGGCCCCATTTCTCATCGTAGGGATGAACTTCCCGAACCCGCAGAGTGCCACGCACCACCGGTCTCCCCTCGTTAACCCAAGCGAAGATGGATCCTTCCAAGTTGTAGACATTCGTCACCCCCGCGCGCAAAAGCTTGGTCGCCAAATCGGAGGATCGGTAGCCGACCGAGCAGTAGAGCACAATGGGAGGCGGGGGAGTGCGAGGAAGCAATGCCTTCACCTGATCCACAGTCTCGGCGCGTTGCGCTCCAGACAGATGGCTGACGGCGAACTCGGCGGCAGCCCGAGCATCCACCAATATGGGAGCGGGGCGATTGGTCTGCTCCAGCCAGCTAGACAACTCCGCCGTCGAAAGCTGACGCACCTTGGCGAACCGCTGGCGAAGGGTCGGCAATAGCTCACCCCACGTCACAGCCCGAGCCGGGAGACACGTCATTCCGAGCAGAAACCACCCTCCGATCCGCAACCTCGCAATCATCGATTTCACCGCCGTGGATCCAAACAAAAGATTCGTGGAATGGCAACCTCCTGCTCCTTCCCTGCTCCTTCCCTTGACACTCTCCCGTGTGGCAACCATTGTCCCAACTCGCAGTTGGGGAGCCAATCCGCCTTTCCCGGAAACCCGGGAAAAAGCGCAAGGCTGAGAGTTCCGCGAACGTCATCCGGAAGACCCATTGAACCTGATCCAGGTAATGCTGGCGAAGGGAGGCACATCGATGCCAGGCCACTCGGCCCCTCCTTTCCCTCCCTGAATCGCAGGTTCGGTCGCTTGTGAAGGTTCGCCCGGACGGTGTTCACCTGCTAACCAGAATTCCCTTTATGATCGCGCGCAAAGATGACCTAGGGCCGAAGAGCTCCGATCCGTTGCCTAACTCCACCAAGGTGTATCTCCCGGGGAAACTACACCCGCACCTTCGCGTTCCGATGCGCGAGATCGCCCTCTCGCCCACCAAGACGTTCGACGGCCGCGTCGAAGTGAACGAGCCGGTGCGAGTTTACGACACCAGCGGGCCCTGGGGAGACGCGCAGTTTCACGGCGATGTCACTCAGGGGCTGCCTTCGCTTCGAGGCCCGTGGGTGCGGGAACGGAATGACGTCGAGGAATACACCGGCCGCGTCGTGGCCCCCCAGGACAACGGCTACCTCTCGGACGTGCATGCTCGCACCCGCGATACCGCTGACTACCCGATCTCAAATCCTCGATTCTCCGAGCGCCGCACTTTCCGCGCCTCCAAAGGACATCCGGTCACCCAGCTCTGGTATGCGCGCCAGGGCACCATCACTCCGGAGATGGAATACATCGCGATTCGCGAAAACCAGGGTCTGGATCGTCTGCGCGATGCCTTCTCTGCAAACGCCCCTCGCAACTCCCTGGTCCAGCAGCATCCCGGTCAGAGCTGGGGTGCCGCGATTCCGAAAGTGATCACCCCCGAATTTGTGCGCGATGAGGTCGCACGCGGGCGCGCCATCATTCCGGCAAACATCAATCATCCTGAGCTCGAGCCGATGATCATCGGTCGCAACTTTCTGGTGAAGATTAACGCCAACATTGGGAATTCCGCGGTGGCCTCGAGCATCGAGGAAGAGGTTGAGAAGATGCGCTGGGCTACAAAATGGGGTGCCGACACGGTGATGGATCTCTCCACCGGGAGGAACATCCACGCCACCCGCGAATTGATCCTTCGCAACTCGCCGGTGCCCATCGGCACGGTTCCTATTTACCAGGCGCTGGAAAAAGTGGGTGGAAAAGCCGAGGAGCTTACCTGGGAGATTTACCGCGACACGTTGATCGAACAATGCGAGCAAGGCGTCGATTACTTCACCATTCACGCAGGCGTGCTGCTTCGGTTCATTCCATGGACCGCCCGTCGCGCCACCGGGATCGTGAGCCGCGGCGGAAGCATCCTCGCCAAGTGGTGCCTGGCGCATCACAAAGAAAATTTTCTCT
>JAYTTC010000445.1:0-5334 GCA_043745255.1 Verrucomicrobiales bacterium | reverse complement strand
CCCGCTGTGCCGACCAGGCCCGTATAATTGCAAAGCGCCCCATCGACGGGGCGCATTGGTTTAGGGATTAGCGGGAATAAAACTCAACAACCGCCTGTTCATTGGCGATCGGCTGGATCTCAGCTCGCGTCGGAATCCGCATTACGGAGCCTTTGAAGGCATCGCGTGTGAGCGATATCCAGTCAGGAACCACACGACTCGTCGAGGATTCCAGGTTCTTGGAAGCCAACTGGCGAGAGACAGTGACGTCCTTGATTTCGATGACATCATTGACCTTCAGCGCAAAGGAGGGCACGTCGACCTTCCGGCCGTTCACCTTGACGTGTCCGTGCGCCACCAATTGACGGGCGGCCGGCCGAGTGACGGCGAAGCCAAGGTGGAAGACGACATTGTCGAGGCGGGTCTCGAGAATCTGAAGCATCTGTTCGCCCGTGACGCCACGACGACGACGAGCTTTCTCGTAGACATTTCGAAACTGCTTCTCCATCAGTCCGTAGAAGTAGCGCAGTTTCTGCTTCTCCATTAATCCCAGGCCGTATTCGGTGAATTTACGGCGAGACTTCGGGCCATGAACGCCAGGCCCGTAATTGCGACGCTCCAAATATTTGGAGGGGCCGAAAATGGGGACGCCAAATCGGCGGCTGATTCGAGTGCGAGGACCAGTATAACGAGCCATGAGATCCGTCTGGGTTTAAGCAGTTACAGTTGAAAATTAGACGCGGCGTTTTTTGCGAGGACGGCACCCGTTGTGAGGAACCGGGGTCACATCCTTGATTACCGAGATTTCCAAGCCGATGGCCTGCAACGCTCGGATAGCGGACTCACGGCCCGAGCCGGGACCTTTGACGCGGATCTCCACTTCCCGGAGACCATGGGCCATCGCTTGACGAGCTGCGTCCTGCGCCACTTGCTGGGCCGCAAACGCGGTGCTCTTTCGGCTTCCTTTGAACCCGACCCGACCCGCAGTAGACCATCCGATGACATTTCCCTGCATGTCGGTGATGGAAACTTGTGTGTTATTAAAGGTTGCTAGAATGTTCGCAACGCCATTCGAGATATTCTTCGATCCCTTGGCCTTGATGATCTTCTTGGCATTGGCATCCTCACCCAACAGTTCAGCAGCCGTAGGTGCGGCCCCTCCAGCGAGGATCTCAGGTGTCTTCGGCGCGCCAGCGGGAGCGGCGGCACCCGCCTTGTCAGCGGATGGCTTTTCAGCCCCGGCCGCCTTCTCGGCAGCGGGTTTTTTTGTCTTTGCGGGCTTGGCCTCATCGCCACCCTTGGCGGCGGGCTTCTCTGCAGGAGTCTTGGTGGGCTTGGTTTCGTCTGCCATAGGAACAAAAGTTTAGTGAATACCGGTTTTTGCGTTGGGATTACGCTGCACGCCCACTGTCTTGCGCGGCCCCTTGCGGGTGCGCGCATTGGTTTGAGTGCGTTGCCCGCGCACCGGGAGACTCTTCAAGTGACGAACGCCGCGATAGCATTTAATGGCCTGAAGTCGCTTGAGGTTCAAACCCAGTTCGCGCCGAAGATCGCCCTCGATGACGTACTTCCCTTCATGAATGACATGTACGATCTGAGAGAGCTGCGCTTCGGTGAGATTCTTGGCGCGAATGCTGGCGTCGATCGCCGCTCGCTCAAGAATCTGCCGTGCGTTCACCGGGCCGATGCCGTAGATGTAGCGCAGAGCGATATCGATCCGCTTCTCGCCAGGAATTTCAATGCCGATAATACGTGCCATAATGGTTTAACCCTGCCGCTGTTTGTGACGAGCATTGGCGCAAATCACGCGAATGATGCCCTTACGCTTCACAATCTTGCAGTTTTCGCAAAGTCTTTTGACTGATGCTCTGACTTTCATATCAAATCTTACTTACCGACAGATCTTAGTCGATCTGGATTAAATCTGCTCAGCCGCGAGGGCGATCCTCCCACGCGACAAATCATACGGCGACACTTCGACCGTAACCCGATCGCCAGTCACTATTCTCTCAAACTGCAGTTTCAACTTACTAGAGACATGCGCCAACAAACGGTGGCCATTGGGCAACTCTACCCGAAACAGCCGAGGCTTGAGAACTTCTACTACTGTCCCTTCAACCCGGATACTGTCTTCGTTGGCCACGTCAAAATCTCTGCTGCGCTCTCGGTAACGAGAACCGTATGCTCAAAATGGGCGGACAGTGCACCATCTTTGGTAGCTACTGTCCAGCCGTCATTTAACATCTGAACTTGCGGCCGACCCGCATTCACCATCGGCTCAATAGCGATGGTCATCCCGGCTCTCAGCTTTGGCGATGGTTTTCCATCGACGAAGTTAGGAACCTGCGGATCTTCGTGAACTGATCTACCTACCCCGTGGCCCACAAACTCCCGAACGATGCTGAACCCGTGGGACTCGACGTACTTTTGAACGGCCCGTGATATATCGGCAACCCGATTGCCGGCGCGCGCTTGATCGATTCCCTCCTGGAGGGATCGTTCCGTGACGTCCATCAACCGCTGCGCTTCCAGACTACAGCCACCCACCGCGACGGTCTTTGCTGTATCGCCCACGAAGCCGGAGTGGTAGACGCCCACATCAAGGCTCACAATATCACCGAACTCCACTCGACGATCACTCGCCATTCCGTGCACTACTTCGTCGTTAACCGAGATGCAAATATTACAAGGATACTTTTTGTATCCAAGGAACGCACTGCGCGCTCCATATCTCTTGATCGCCTGAGCTGCAAACTCATCCACCTGTCTGGTGGTCATCCCGGGCTGGATGAAAACACCCACTTCATCCAAGACCATCCGCGCTATTGACCCCGCGATCCGCATCGCAGCTACTTCCGTCTCGTTCTTGATGCTGATCATTTCGGGAAGAGCCGCTTTGTCCCCAAAAACATCTGCGAAGCTTGCGGTCCGATTTTCAACCGATCTAAGAAGATCGCCCGCGAATTCTACCCTTCTTCAAGAAACCATCATAGTGACGCATCATTAGGTGGGACTCCATCTGACGCATGGTATCCAGCATCACTCCAACCAAGATAAGCATGCTCGTTCCACCGAAGAAGGTCGCGACTTGAAAGGGAACCTTCATCTCACGATTGAGAAGAATGGGGATCACCGCAATGAGAGTCAAAAAGAGGGCACCTGCAAAGGTAATGCGACTCATCGCATTGTGTAGAAATGTGCTTGTCGCTTGTCCTGGACGAATCCCAGGGATGTAGCCGTTGTTCTTCTTCAGGTCATCCGCAATCTGAATTTCGTTGAATTGGGTCGCCACCCAGAAGTAGGAAAAGAACAGAATCATAAGGCCAAATAGAAGAACGTAGAGGATAGCCCCCTCGCGCAGATGATTCGCCAACCGACTCAAGAATGCGAGGCTCGGGAAGGAGCTGCCTAGGCCGGTGAGGACTTTTTCCGGAAACATCAAAATTGCTTGAGCGAAGATGATCGGCATTACACCGGCGTAATTTACGCGCAACGGCATGTAAGAGCTCCCACCTTGCACGACCTTCTTACCCACAGCTCGTTGAGCATAGGTCACGGGGACTTTTCTCTGAGCTTGAGTAATTGCAATAACGCCTGCAATAACAGCAAAAAGGAGTAATAAGAGCGCAATTCCAAAGAACGGATTAAAACCGCTCGAAACTCCATCGCTGGTCCTCGTCAGCATGTCCTTCAAACCAACTCCGGCCTGAGGCATACGGGCAAGAATTCCGATGCTGATCACTAGTGAAATACCGTTTCCAATCCCACGCTCGGTGATCTGCTCACCAAGCCACATAAGTAGCATGGTCCCGGTAGTGAGAATGATGGTCGTTTGTATACGGTACCAAACGAGATTGTCATACATCACCAATTTGCCGGGGAAGCTGGCTCCAGAAAAAACCGAGCTGGGATTCTCCCATCCAATGGCCATGACCAATCCCTGACCCAGGCAAAGGATAACAGTCAAATAGCGACCGTATTGAATGATTTTGGTTCGCCCACCCTCTTCGCGAGCAAGTTTGCTCAACGAAGGCACTACCGCCGTCAGAAGCTGAATGATGATCGTTGCGCTGATATACGGCATGATTCCCAAAGAACCCACGGCGCAACGTTCGAGAGCACCTCCGGTGAACATGCTGTACATACCCAGCAGAGAGCCCCCGCTGTCTCCACCTCGGGCAGCGCGCGCAGCCAGCTGATCGAAAAAACTGTGGAGCAACGCTCCATCCAGCCCTGGAATTGGGGTCATTGAAATGACCCGACAAAGACCCAAGACCACCAGCGTAAACAAAATCCGTGATTTGAGCTCAGGGATTTTGAAACAGTTGGCGAAGGTGCTGAAAATGTTGGCAAACATGCCGTTCAACTGGAGTTCGTGGTAGCCTAAGCCTTGAGCCCGATGATCTCAGCCTTACCGCCCTTGGCTTCAATCTTGGCCTTGGCTGACGCGCTGAAGGCGTGAGCCACTACAGTCAGTTTGCGGGTTAGATCCCCGTCGCCGAGAATCTTGATGCGCGTGAGTCCTCCGGACGCGACGCTCGATTTGCGAAGAACCGCTTCGTCCACTCGCGAACCCTCCTCAAACTGATTGAGGGAATCCAGGTTCACCACAATGTAGCGGATTGTGTGCCGAGCGTTATTAAATCCTCTCTTGGGCATACGCCGATACAACGGCATCTGACCGCCTTCGAAACCAGGACGGATTGAACTGCCGGACCGGGCGGACTGACCCTTACCGCCACGACCGCTGGTCTTACCGTGGCCGCTGGATTCACCCTGGCCGAGACGCTTCCGTCGGTGCTTAGCGCCGGGACGAGGCTTAAGATTGTGGAGACGCATTGTCATAAGCTGCGATTAGGAAGCGGCCGGAGCGGTTGAAGCCGGAGCGGGTTCGGCCTTGCGAACCGACTTGCCACGGCTACGGAAAATATCTTCACGAAGACGAAGTTGACGAAGTGCGGCAATGGTCGCTTTCACCACATTCGAAGGATTCTTGGAGCCAAGGGACTTTGTTAAGATGTCGCGAATACCCACGGACTCAAGCACGGCTCGAACGGTTTTTCCCGCAATGACACCGGTTCCTGGCGACGCAGGTCGCAAGAGAACTCGGGCACCGCAATAATCGGCCAAAGTATCATGTGGAATGGTCGTTTCGCGTAGGGAGATGGTCAGCATACGAGCTTTGGCAATCTCGCCACCCTTACGGATCGCGTCGGCCACTTCGCTAGCTTTACCAAGTCCGACACCGACTCGACCGCGGCGATCGCCAACAACGATCAGAGCACTGAAGCTAAAGCGTCGGCCACCCTTCACCACCTTGGCAGAACGATTAATATAGACGACCTTCTCGCTCAA
>JAYTTC010000444.1:0-5348 GCA_043745255.1 Verrucomicrobiales bacterium | reverse complement strand
CCGGTGCTTCGAAGATGCAGACATCCATCACGTCGCGGGCAGCGTCGACCCGGTGCGCGACATTGAGACCATCAACACGGAGTTAATTTTAGCGGATTTGGAAGCCGTGAAGAAGCGGATCGAAAAAGGAGCCAAGGATGCGAAGCGAGGGGACAAAATCGCGCAGGCCGAAGAAACCGTGCTGAAGAAGATCGAGCCTCATCTTGATGCAGGAAAGCCCGCGATCACCCTCGAGCTGACCCCCGAGGAAAAGCTGATCGTAAAGGGCTTCTACCTGATGACCAGCAAGCCGACACTGTTCGCCGCGAACGTGAAGGAGACCGATCTTGCCAAAGCAGATTCAAACCCCTTTGTGATCAAAGTGCGGGAATATGCGCGCGCTCACGTCGGCTGCGAAACCGTGGTGATTAGCGCTCAGATTGAAAGCGACCTGGTCGATTTGACTCCGGAGGAGGCCAAAGACTTCTTGAAGGAACTGGGAGTTGATGAGTCCGGTGTCGGAGCCCTCATTCGAGCCACCTACCACCTGCTCGGTCTGCGCACCTATTTCACAGCGGGAGAAAAAGAGGCCCGCGCTTGGACCATCCACTCGGGCGATACCGCGCCGAAAGCAGCAGGCGTGATTCACAGCGACTTTGAACGCGGATTCATCAAAGCCGAAACCGTGGGATACGCAGATCTGGTAGACTGCGGTTCCGTGGCCGCCGCGCGTGACAAGGGTCTCTACCGTATGGAAGGCAAGGAATACATCGTGAAGGACGGAGACGTCCTCCTGTTCAAGTTCAACGTCTAAGCGCCTCTAGCAGGCCCTTAGTGCGTGGCGGTTCCCGCCACGCTTCGCGCCTTGGAGAGCGCGACGAAATCGAGAAGGATGCGCTTGGCCTCATCCAATGTGATATCGACGTCCGGAACGAAATCATCCACCGGGTCGTCGTCAAGATCGTCGATCGACTTGGGCTCAGCCTCTGGGGACTTGTGAGCCTTCCCGTCCTTGGTGGCTGAAGCCAGCTTATTGGTGCGCTGCAACGGCGGCGGGAGAGTGAGCGAATCGATGTCCTTAAGTTTGAGTTCGTAAATCTTGCCGGGAGGCTCGCCTCGCGCTTGGAGTTCTTTCTTCCTCACATCCTGGCGGACCTTGTTCTCGTCCTTCTCCTTCCGCCGTGAGGCCTCATTCATGGAAAGGCTCTTGTCCGATTTAATCTTCAAGTAGCGATCCATCTCCTCCCGAACAAAGGCGAAATCTTTGTCGGTTGCCAGACGCTTCTCAGAACGGGCTCGAAGGTCGGCAAGAACCGGGGTCACGCGATTCAACCTATCGTAGGAGGCTGGCTTGATCGTGTCGAATGGCAGGGCGTTTTCTAACTGAGACTCTCCCAGATCCGCGACGTTGTTCACCGAGGGAAGAACCACGTCTGGAATGACGCCTTTCAGCTGTGTGGAATCTCCACTGGCTCGATAAAACTTCCGGATAGTGAGTTTGACCGCGCCAAGATTATTTGTCGTGCGCAACAGGCGTCCCAACTGCAGCACCGACTGCACGGTGCCTTTTCCATGGGTTGAAATATCCCCCACCACGATGGCTCGACCATAATCCTGGAGCGCTCCCGCTAGAATCTCAGAAGCCGAGGCGCTGAACCGACTGGTGAGCACCATCATGGGTCCATCGTACTGCACTCGCGGATCGGTATCTTCATCCACTTCAACCGAATCATCGGCGTTCCGCACCTGCACCACCGGGCCTTTCTTGATGAAGAGTCCGGTGAGGTTGATCGCTTCCTCGAGCGATCCACCACCATTCCGGCGGAGGTCCAAAATGACTCCGCTGACGTCCTCTTTTACCAAGCGTTTCAAAAGTCGAGCCACATCACTGGTGGTGCTCTTCCCTTCTGAGTCCTCTCGATGCTGGGAGCCGACCGCGAAGGAGGCATAAAACGACGGCAGATCGATGAGACCCACTTTTTGGATTTTGCCGTCGGCGTCAGGCACTTCGATCAGACGAGCCTTCGCTTCCTGGTCCTCCAGTTTGATTTCATCCCGCACCAGATCGACCTCCTTGCGAACACTCGGGTCAGCGGCATCGGAGGGGTTTACTCGTAACCGGACACGGGTTCCCTTCGGACCGCGAATTAGATCCACCACCTTGCGAAGCTTCATGTCCACGACATCGACGTATTCGCCTTCCGCCTGGGCAACCGCCACGATCTTGTCGTTGGGGCGAAGTTTTCCGCTGCGGGCCGCAGGACCCGCAGCCATCAGTTCCTGAATTTTGCAGAAACCATCCTCAGATCGCAGCACGGCACCAATGCCGAAGAGGGAAAGGCTCATTCCAATGGAAAAGTTATCCAACTCGGCGCGTCCGAGGTAATCGGTATGAGGATCATAGACTCGAGCGAGCGCGGTGAGATAGATCTGCATGATGTCGTCGTTATCGAACTCTCGGAAACTCCGCATAATCCGACCATAACGACGTCCGATGAGCTTCACGATGTCCTCGTGATAGCTCTTGTGCAGGAGGGTCTCCACCGACTTGGCGACATCGCTTGAGGATCCACCGGCGGGACGCGCTTCGATCTTCTTCAAGACCTCGGCCAGCTTGTCTTTCAGCTTCTCCTTAAGCGCACCCGAGAGCTCTGAAGCCTTGTTCTGCTTCAACTTTTCCAAAACAATTTTGGATATTTCCTCAGGAAGGGGGAGATTCAGCTTCTCCTGCAGGTATTCAAATCTCAACCGATCCCGCCAGAGCTGCTTGGCCTCGGTCAGATCCTTGGCTCGAGGGAAGTCTTTACGATTGGGAGTATAGCGCTCGTCTTTACTGAAGTCCCAGTCATCTCCCTTTAAGAATTCTGTCGCGAAGGAGTATTGCTGCTCCATCCGGTCCATGAATCGATTGAAAATCACAAATGCCGGGGTGGGGTCAGCGCGACGAAGGGTGAGATTGTCCAAGGTGGTGCGGAACATTTCGAAACTCTCGGCGTCGGACTTAAGAAAATACAGATGAAGGACATCGAGTGAATCCACGTAGCGATCAAGGAATTTGCCGGAGACCTCGTCGTTAAAACCTTTCTGGCTGTAGTGCTGCTGCTGCAGGAGCACGCCGGTGGTGCGGGCGATGTCGCCATCGAGCGGTCCAGGACTGAGGAGGTGTTCGTTGGCCTGCCGAACAGGCACGATCCCTTTGTCGACGGCTGATTTGTCCGGGGTGATGACCTCAGCTTGGCCAAGGGCAACAAGACCCATCAGCAAGGCGAGGGTAAATCGAAGTCTCATAGTCGCGGGTGTACTGTGCGGGGATTCGACTGAGTTGGACAACGAAAATTCATTCACCATGTCGGTCCGCATAACGGCCTCCATGGGCATTTCGCGTTCAGAGCTCAGAGCCATACCCAGCCTGCAACCCATCCTAAGAGCGATCGGTGGAAAAACGCAAAACTTGAATCCTCGTCTCGAAATCAATCGGCCTCCTCGGAACTAGCCCCACTTCCCCTTGTCCAACTCGCGATTCAGCGCGGCGCTTTTTTTGTGCTTCAGCCGCTTCAGCGAGCCGAGACGACGGACGATGGAACAAGCCAGGACGCACCCTTCCCATGTGGAGCGGTGTGCTCAAAATTCGTGCAGCGTCGCGGCACATACGCTATGGGACTTGGCTGGATCATGAATAAGGTGCGGTCTGGATGGGGCGATGAATCGGAGCAAGCCGATCCTGCCCCGGCTATTGAACAACCTCCGTCGCTTCCGTGGGAAAACGATGCCATCGTCGCAGCTACCCGTGCGGCGATGCGCAGCTTGGGATTTCAAGACATTGGAGCATTTAGGGTCGCAAAGGATCCCAAGGCCCAACTACTGGCCGCCTATTTTCCTCAGGCCCATTTCTATGCGATGGCCTACCCTCCTGCAGGCGGGCTCGTTCCAGTGGAGCTATGCTGCCAGTTCGATGAAATGAGCGGCATCAGCGTGACAAACAGCGAGTCGCAGCCGACCTGGCATGAAAGCCCAGGAAGCACAACCGTTCGCATGGCTCAGTCAAATCTCGATCTACTCTTTTCAGCCTTGCTGCAGAGAACTTCAGGTCAGGACCGCCTGCCAACCTCTTCAGAAACCTTCGTATCGGATTTTCAGCGAGCGCTCACACGACGTGTTGAATGGGAGCGGAGGAAGGAGCTCGCGCTGAAAACCCTGGCCGAGCGCAAAGCGGCGGCTTAGCAAGCCGTGTCCCTTGGCAGCCTGTTGCAGAACGGCCAGAGGGCAAAGTGACTCCAAGAGCGGAAGCTCACTTCTGGGCCCATACCCGATCGATCTAAAGCCCGCGGCGGGTAGCAGCGGTTCTCATTTTGGATTTGCGATTCTAGATTGAAACAGGAGGAATTCGGACGACGCTCGGCCGCAACTCGCAACTCGCGACCGAAAATCGGAGCCAAGGCCGGGATGGCATTGGGCCCGTCGGATTCGAGCGCCAACGGCGCGGCCTCATCCCAGCCTGTGGGCAACGCCCCAGGACAACACCGTAAAAACACCCTGAGGGCTGAAGGCCCGCCCTCTCAACCGCGCTGAATGGATCGGGCCTTCAGCCCTCTGCCGTGTCGACGGACCCTGTTCCTGGGGCCATGCCCCAGGCTGGAATGGAACGGGCCTTTGGCCCTCCGAATTCCGGGGCTGATGGCCAAGGCTGGGATGGCATTGGGCCTTTGGCCCGCGGAAATTCTCTGATGAAACTGCTGGAGCTGGTAGTCAGCGCGTTGACTTAGTGAGGGGGGAACCGCTAGTTTTCGAAATGCCGTCGGCGCTGAAACCTTCCGTGAAAGAAAAGCTGATGGCCTTTCTTTCTGCGAAGGGTTTGAGACATACCTCGCAACGCCAGACGATCACCGACCTCGTTTTCGCCACCGAGGAACATTTTACGGCCGATCAGCTTCTCGCCTGGGCGCGTGAACGCGACGCGTCCGTCTCAAGGGCCACGGTGTACCGCACTCTATCGCTGCTGACTGAGAGCGGATTGGTGCGGGAGATGGATTTTGGGAAGGACTGCAAGCACTACGACCCCAACTACGCCACCCATCCCAACCACAGCCACATCATTTGCCACGACTGCCAGCGGATCGTGGAGTTTGAAAGCGACAAGATCGTACAATTGGAGAGCGAGATCACCCAACGACTCGGGTTCTCGGTGCACTCCCAGCGATTGCAGATCACCGCCACATGCGACGAGTTGAAGCGGTTGGGTCACTGCAAGAATCAGCTGGGAGCGGCTCAGCGCTGAAGAAGAAGCTCAGCGGTCGAGGCAATCGATCACCGATTTCAGGTGGAGGAAGAGCAACCCGACATTTTCAGGAGCGTCCTCTGGCGTCTCTTCA
>JAYTTC010000443.1:0-5350 GCA_043745255.1 Verrucomicrobiales bacterium | reverse complement strand
GGATCAGTCGCATCCCGGGAGTCAAACACGTGGCTCACTCGACCTGGTTTGGAGGAATCTATCAGGAGTCGAAAAATTTCTTCCCGCAGATTCCGGTCGATCCCGAGGCGCACCTGAAGATGTATCCGGAGTTCCGCCTGCCGGAGGATCAGAAGAGGGCCTGGCTGGCAAAGCGATCTGGAGCCATCGTGGGGCGAAAGACGGCTGATAAATACGGATTTAAGATCGGCGATCGGATTCCCATCCAGGCCACCATCTGGCGCCGCGCTGGGGCCTCGCCGACATGGGAGTTCGATCTGGTGGGGATCTACGAAGGGGCTGAGAAGGGAACCGATCAGACGCAGATGTTTTTTCGCTACGACTATTTCGATGAGGCGAGACAGTCCGGCAAAGGACAGGTGGGTTGGTATATGATCCGGGTGACCGATCCTGCGCTTTCGGAAGACGTGGCACGCAAGATCGATGGGGAGTTTGCGAACTCGCCCTGGGAGACCAAGGCGGAGAGCGAGAAGGCCTTTGTTCAAGCTTTCGCCAAGCAAATCGGCGATATCGGGCTGATCGTCAAAGCGATTCTGAGCGCGGTGTTTTTCACCATTCTTCTGATCTCGGGGAACACCATGGCTCAGGCTGTTCGGGAGCGCACGGGCGAGATCGGGGTGTTGAAAGCCATCGGCTTCAGTAACGAGCTGACGATGCTCTTTGTGTTGGTGGAGTCCCTGCTGGTGGCGGCGGTGGGCGGTTTTATCGGGCTCGGATTGGCCTCGGTTTTGATTGCAGTCTGGGATCCATCGCAGGGGGCTCTTCCTGTGTTTTACTTTCCGCGAGCCGATCTTTGGATCGGAGTGGCTATCGTGATGCGGAGCGGATCTGATTCGGAAATGATGAGCGGATTGCAGCGTGAGGAGGTTCGTGTGGTGGCCAACGCCCCTGGCCTGCTTCGCACCCAGGACGGCCCCGCTGCGTCCGCGGAGCTTTTTGTCGTCATCAATCTCCCCAAACGCAACACGGGCACCGACGCCAACGTTCCGCTCCGCGGAGTGGAACTGTCGGCTTTCGTAGTCCGTCCCGAGGTGCGGATCAGTGCGGGAAGGCGGTTCGAGCCGGGGAAGAACGAGATCCTGGTTGGGAAAGCTGCCGCGCGTGAATTCGCCGGTCTGGATTTGAACTCGATGCTCCGGGTGGGCACGGCTGACTGGAAAGTAGTCGGCATCTTCTCCGACGGCGGCGGCATATCCGAGTCGGAGATCTGGACGGATTCCCGGGTATTGCAGTCGGCCTATCGTCGGGGTGAGACATTTCAGTCGGTGTACGCCCGCCTCGAGTCTGCCGACGCATTCGGCGCTTTCAAGGATGCGCTCACCACCGATCCACGCCTCCAGGTGGATGTGGTGCGCCAGACCGACTATTACTCCAAGCAGGCGCAGGTCACTTACAAACTGGTGACCGGCTTTGGCACCGTGATTTCGATTCTGATGGGGGCGGGCGCTCTTTTTGGCGCACTCAACACGATGTACAACGCGGTGGCCACTCGAACTCGGGAGATTGCCACTCTGCGGGCCCTGGGATTCCAGAGCGGGCCGGTCATTGTTTCAGTGCTGGCAGAGTCCCTCACTCTTGCGCTCGCTGGAGGTTTTCTTGGGGGCCTGGGGGCTTTTCTGGCTTTCAACGGGTTTGAAGCCACCACCTTGAACTACCAGAGCTTCAGTCAGGTGGCCTTCGCCTTTGCCGTCACCCCCACCTTGTTGTTACAAGGGGTGATCTACGCCGCCTCAATCGGACTCATCGGCGGGCTTTTTCCGGCCATTCGCGCGGCACGACTCCCGATCGCCTCCGCTCTGCGAGAATTGTGACGCGTCTCAGCCCTCATTTCGCTTGGCGGATCCGGTGGGGTGTTTCCGGTCTTGCATTGCGAGCACAGCCTGTCGGGGTGCTCATTTTCTCCCCTTTCGGCTCGATACCCGCTCCTTCTTCGTGATCAACAGGCTCCATTGGAGTCCAAGTAACAGTGAGCCAGAATATTTCATCCTGCCCAAGGTTTGACATTGTGGGTGGGGTTTGTAGATATTTGCCCGCGTTTTCCCCTGATTGTTTCAGGTAGAGTCGCATCAAACCGTGGCTGCCAAAGACGATTATTTGTTGAGTGACCTGATGGATCTTGGTTTTCTGACCAAGCCTCAGGTGGATGCTGCCCAAGTGGAGGCTGACGCTGTCGCCGAGGGGGTCGTTGACACCCTGGTGAAGAAAAAGCTCATCCGCGTGGTGGATGTGACCACCGCCAAGGCGGCTCATTTCGGGGTCGAAATGATTTCCCTGGGGGATATGCGCATTCCCGACGAGGTTCTCAGCACCGTCCCTCGACACGTCGCCAAACGCTACAAGGTGGTACCCGTCTACACCCACGAACACAGCGTCGTCATCGCGACGAGCGATCCTTCTGATCTCAGCACTCTGGACAGTCTTCATCACGTGCTGCACAAGGACATCGAAATGCGGGTGGCCTCCGAGGAGGAGATCGACGCAGCGCTAGCCAAATTCTACGGGGGTGGTGAGGATAGTGTCGCCTCGATGATTCAGAACATCACCGAGGGTGAGGTCGAGGTTGGTAATCTTTCCACGGATGTCGGCAAAGATGGTGCAGGGGTCGACGCCGATGCTCCGATCATCAAACTGGTCAACTCGATCATTGTTGAGGCCTATAAAGGCCGGGCATCCGATATCCACCTTGAGCCTCTTGGAAAAACCTTTCGAGTGCGGTATCGCATCGACGGCATGTTACACGAGATGAAAGGGCCCCCTAAGAGATTGCAGGGCTCGATCACCAGTCGGCTCAAGATCCAGAGCAACATGTCGATTGCCGAAAAACGGATCCCACAGGATGGCCGTATTCAGTGCAACGTGGGTGGCAAGACCATCGATCTCCGGGTTTCCTGCATCCCCACGACCCATGGCGAAAGCATCGTCATGCGTATCTTGGACAAAGAAGGTCTCCGCCTCGGCCTGACTGAATTGGGCTTTTTTACCGACGACCAACAGACTTTTGAGCGTTTGATTGGTCTGCCGGACGGAATCATCCTGGTGACCGGGCCTACAGGATCCGGCAAAACCACCACCCTCTACTCCTGCCTCAACGTCATCAATCGTCCTGATCGCAAGATCATCACCGTGGAGGACCCGGTTGAGTATGTTCTTGAGGGCATCAATCAGGTCCAGGTGAGCGAGGCGGTGGGACTGACCTTCTCCATCGCTCTACGCGCGATTCTGCGGCAAGCCCCGAACGTGATCATGCTAGGGGAAATCCGTGATATGGAGACCGCCTCCATCGCGATCAATGCGAGCCTCACGGGTCACTTGGTCTTCTCGACCCTGCACACGAATGACGCGCCTGGCGCGGTGACCCGTCTTGTCGACATCGGAGTAAAGCCCTTCCTCGTCGCCTCCTCCACTCGCGCCATGATGGCGCAACGGCTGGTCCGGAAAATCTGCAAGAAATGCACTGCTCCGTATGTGCCCACGGAGAAAGAGTTGGAGGGATTGGGGCTGGATATGGCCAAAATTGAAAAGGCCAACTTCCGCAAAGGAGTCGGGTGTCCGGACTGCAACAACACTGGCAATCGGGGCCGCATGGGAATCTTCGAGGTTTACGTGCTCAACGATGAGTCGCGCCGGTTGATTAACGAGAAGGCTCCGACCGCTGCGCTTCGCCGACAGGCCCGCGAAATGGGAATGCGCAGTCTTCGTGAGGATGGAGCGCGCAAAGTGGTGGCGGGAGTCACGACACCGGATGAAGTCATCCGAGCCACCACGGCGGACGCCGATTAAGCCCTCTGCGATAGATTTTCTAAACGACCCACAAAGACGAACCCCTCGACCCAATCTTAGATCTGATCGTTTGAAGAATTAGCCTATGTCCTACTCGATGTCCGATCTGTTGCAGCTGATGGTGTCCGAAGGGGCGGCTGATTTGCATATCCGTGTGAACACCGCGCCGGTGATTCGTTTGCACGGAGTGCTCCATCGTGTGGACGGTCCGGCACTTCGGCCGGAGGATGCCGAGGAGCTGATGCGAAGCATCACCTCGGACGATCACATTCAGAGCGTTCGTGAGCGTGGCGGTGCCGACTTCGGCTTTGCCTTCGGCGAGATCGCCCGTTTTCGCGTCAGCGTCTTCAAGGAAAAAGGGAACTTCGGGATGGTGCTTCGCCAGATCCCGACGAAGCTTTTGACGTTGGAGCAGATTGGAATTCCGCTATCGGTGCGCGAGCTCCTCTACAAGCCCCGCGGTCTTGTTCTGGTAACCGGCCCCACCGGTTCGGGAAAGACGACCACGCTCGCTTCGATGATTAATATCATCAATGAGGAGCGCGATGATGCTCATATCATCACGATTGAGGATCCGATCGAGTATTACCACAAGCATAAGAAGGCGGTGGTGACCCAGCGCGAGATCAATGTCGATGTTCCGAACTTTGCTGAAGGCCTGCGCCGGGCGCTGCGCCAGGATCCGGACATCATTCTGGTCGGTGAAATGCGAGACTTGGAAACGATGGATGCCGCGATCACTGCAGCGGAAACCGGTCACTTGGTCTTTGGCACCCTGCATACCACCGGTGCCGCCAAGACCATCGATCGTATCATCAACGCCTTCCCAAACACCCAGCAGGAGCAGATTCGTATTCAGCTGAGCACGGTGCTCCAGGCGGTGATCTCGCAGTTGCTGCTCCCGCGCTCAGACAAGCCGGGTCGTGTGGCGGCCTTCGAAATCATGATCAACACCCCGTCCGTCAGCGCTCTGATCCGTGACAATAAGACCTTTCGGCTCAACTCGGACATCCAAACGGGTGCCAAGTATGGGATGGTGACCCTAGACAGCTTTTTGATGGAGAAATACGCAGCGGGTATGATTTCGCGGGAAGAAGTTATCACCAAGTCGCAGGATCCCATCACGGTCCAGCAGAAGCTGCAGGAACACGACTTGGCCACCGCCGTCCAGCGGAAGAAATAAGCGAGAGATCTCTATGTCAGAAGCCCATTCCGATCCATTGATGCTGCTCATCAAAGAGCGAGGTCTGATCGATGACCTCCAGTTTGACGAGGTCGTCCAAGAGCATGATCGGACGGGGAAGGCGTTCGGCGAGATTCTCAAGAATTTCGGCCTGGTCGACCAGGACATGCAGCTCCAGATCACCGCCGAGTATCTCGGCACGGAGGTCGTGGACCTGCGTTCGGTGAACTTCACGGCAGAGCTCCTAAAGACGGTTCCTGCCAACACGGCGCGCATGTATCAGTGCGTTCCTGTGGGCCTTTTTGGGAATTCGCTGCAGGTCGCCCTGGCTGACCCGCTCAACCCTTC
>JAYTTC010000442.1:0-5352 GCA_043745255.1 Verrucomicrobiales bacterium | reverse complement strand
TGGGTCGGGGGCTTCGGGGTTTCCGAAGTGATCCCGTTGGCTACCGTTGACCGGATGCTGTTCGCATTCACTTGCATATCTGCTCAACCTCGCTTCCTAGGGTGTCTGAGAGGGCAGCCAGACACGCCTGTTAGTTCTTCCATCGTAATCCCACCGATAAACTGTAGCCGCAATGACCTTACCGTCCCCGACCAGTCTGAGGAGTTCGCCCCCTCGCTTCCCCTCACCGGACCGGCAGGGTGGCCAACACCGCATGGAGTGAGTACTCGCCAAATCGACGGGGAGAACTCAAAACGAAACTCGAGTCGGGCAGCGGAGAGCCGTCGTTCTGGTCGTCCTGTGCAAAGCGTCGGGCGGAGTTGGCCACTGCGGGCACTCCGGCATCAAAAACCTCATCCACAGCCCAATAGATCTCGGCTCGGCGAGTATCGACGAGTTTCAGGCTCCATCCAATCTGCACCGGGCCATAGGGATGAAACTGGGTCAGCTGCGAAAAGATCACCGCCTGACAGCCATACTGCTCCCGAAGACGAATCAGGAGTTCAGGGGGCAGGGGCTCCTCGGCATTCCACACTGGCCGCCCTGTCCAGCGACGGAGCTGGTCGGAGGAGATCCGAATGATCTCGAACGCCTGGCGCTTATTAAACTGGCGCTCCAAAATGGGAGCCAACACGTCCCTACCTTCAGAGAACTGCGCATCGGGTCGTGGGATCGAAAGAGGGAGCAGGGCGACGCGACGAATGTCGGCAGGGAGTGTCTCGGCCGACCGAAAAACATTCTGAGGCGTGAATCCCACTCCAATGGGTCGATCCATTTTCTCACGCAACCAGCGATTGCTGAGATCGGACGCCGAGCCAGCGTTGGTGGAGCATCCGGCGAGGAACCCCACGAGTGAAATCAGTAAGAGCAGGACGAGGCGCTGAGCTAAGAGAAAGAAACTCATGCAAGGCCAAACCTTTGATTGATGAACTGCTGGTGCTGGTTAAATGCAGCCTGAGCTTTCTCCATGGCTATAAATCCTGCCGTCAGCGCGCTTTTGACGTTCTGAACCTGTCGCTCGTGGATGACGATCTGATCGTCAATCGCACTAATTTGCTGCGACATGAGGGTTTGCTTCTTGGTCAGATCCCCATCAGAACCCGCAGTCTTGTTGAGGTAATCGTAGAACTGCTTAGCGAAGCCCGTAGTTGCGTTGGTGAAGAAGTCCTTGGCGGCCGAGAAGTTCGAGCTCAACGCCGCGGTGAGTTTGGCGTCATCGGGAATGCTCAACGAGTTGTTGTTTCCATTCGACTCAATGCCCAACCTTGAGAGGAAAGTGACAATGGAGCTGGACCCCGTCGATTGCCCATTCGCGAGTCCTCGCAACTTGGCGGTGATGTCAAATGCATCTCTCTCCCCCGACAAAACACCCGCAGTCACCTTGCCTTGTGAATTGGTGGTGCTCGCGGTGTAAGTGTCGATGGCACTCTGGCTTTTATTGTACTCGGTGACAAAATCTTTGATCGCCTGCTTGATCGTCGATGTATCGCTGGCTATGGTGATATCTACGGAACCGGTGGTCAGCACGTTTACACTCAGCCCGGACAGCCCCGAGCTCACGGGGTCGATGGCGTTCGAATGGCTCGTCAGGACCGTGGGATTGCCATTCACGGTATACTTGAGATCGCTCCCGATCGCGAACGATGAGCTCCCTCCCGATAGACCTGCGGCTGCAAGAAAGTTTCCCGTTACGTCCTCCACGGCGAGCCCCAGGTTGCCGCTAACTTTGTTGGTGAGAACGAAGCCGTCGGTCAGCGGATCGTAGTTAGCGGACACCCCTGCAGTGGATTCGGTGATCCGCTTGAGCACATCGTTGATGGTATCAATGGACGCGTCGTAATTGATGGAGACACCGTTGACCTTCAGTTGACCCGCATGGGAGCCCCCATCACTCATCGGCGTCGCCAGGTTGGCAGCGTTAAGTGTGGCAGACGTACGGACTGCACCCAGGTTCAAGGCGCTAGTCACAGAGCCGCTGTCGTTGTTATTCAGCCGGGTAACGCTTAAGAAATTGCTCGTGTCGTTTGCCCCCCCTAACACGACCTTCCCAGAAGGAGAGCTGTGGGTGAGGGTGATCTTGTCGGAGGTGGCATCATAGCTGCCAGTGACGCTTCCACCGGTCGCGGCGCTGATGTTGTCGAAAACCTGCTGGAGCGTGTCCGTCGTCGCCACCGTCACCTGTTTCCCGTTCACCATGAAGGTGCCGGCGGTCACAGCGGATGAGAAACCAGCACTGGCTAGAATCACTCCCGACACATCGCTCGTCGCGCTGAGAGTTCCTCCCATGTCTCCGACGCTGCGGAGTATGGAACTGGTGGCGAGGGAGGAGATGTTGAAGGTATATTTTCCGATCGGCGTGGAGGAGGAGGCGGTCGCCGTAGCCACCGCCGTGCTGGAGCTCGTGGTGGAACGGGAATCGAAGAGCGTTGCATCCTGCAGAGCTTTCGCCTTGGTCTGCAAAGCCGAGAGCTGAGATTGGATAATATCATAGGCCCCGGTCTTCTGCTGAATGCTCGTCTGCTCTCTCCGCATCGAGTTCTGCGGCGAGCGCTCGACCGTCACCAACTGTTCGACGACCGATTTCCAGTCGAAGCCAGAGGCGAGTCCGGAAATTGCTAAATCAGTGCTCATACGTCTGCTCCATCTCTGTCCTACCCTAGTTTCCATCGACCCAATCCCAATCCCCTTAACCGGCTCAACCCCCCGTCCTCTCGGCAGGGAAGCCAAAGCGCTACCTGCCATGCATCGAGCCCCAAAGGGGAAGAAGGAATCAAAGTCCGAGGTCTGGATGCAAGAAGACCGGACGGCGTGCAACGCCGTCCGGTATGAGTTTCAAGCGCTCGGCTTGCGAACCCGCAGGTTCTTACTGCAGCAGCCGGAGGGCTGACTGCGGTAGCGCATTCGCCTGCGCCAACATCGCCGTGCCTGATTGGACCAGGATGTTGTACCGGGCGTAGGTGGTGCTCTCCTCCGCAACATCCACATCCTTGATACGACTGTTTGCGGCTGAGAGGTTGTCTTTCAGCACACCCAACTGCTCGCTGGTGTACTGCAACCGAGCCATGCTCGCGCCGGCCGTCGCGCGGTCGGAGGCCAGCTGGGTGATGGCGTTCTTTACCGTGGTGAGGGCCGAAACTGCTCCGGCCGAGGTGGCAACGGTTGCGGTGCTGATACCGGTATAGGTCGCGGTTCCGAGATCCACGCCGCTCATGCTGAAGGTCGCTCCCTCGCTGTCGGTGGTGACGCTCAGAGCGGTGGAGCTGAACAGGCTCACACCATTGAAGTCCTTCGTCGCCACATTCGTGATGTAGCTGGCGAGGGTCGAGAACTCGTTGTGATACAGCGCACGATCGGCGTTACCCTTGGTGACGTCTTGGGACAAGATCGCCAGCTCGCTCATACGGTCCAGAGCCTTAGCAACCTTGCCCATGAAACCGTCCTGAGTTTGGCTGAACGAGATGGCGTTGCCGACGTTATTCTTAGCGGCCTGGGTTCGGCTGATCTGAGCGTCGAACCGCATGGACACAGCCAACCCCGCAGCATCGTCTTCCGGAGAAACAATCTTGGAGCCGGAGGAGAGACGAGCGAGGGACTTCGCCAGCATCGCGGACGATTCGGAGAGACGACGAGCACCACTCTGGGCCGATGTGTTAGTATTAATTACCATAAACTTCTTCCATGAATGCCCCTTGCGGGGCGTTTTCTGTTGAACGGCATCCCTGCCGCCGGTCGGGCCTTTCTCAGGGGCGCCCAACCCTTAATCCCCGTCGGTCCTCTGGATGCTGCCGACTCAGCGTTACCGCAGTTGCGGCCCTTCTTCCTTCGGCAACTGAGTATGAGAAACTTTAGCGGTCTGTGATTTTTCTCTGAGCAAAGAGGATCGTCCAAGGGCAGCCCTGCTTCTGTAGTGTCGTCCGTATCGGACGATCCGGCCGGGGATGGGCCGTTACGGCCCACGCTACAGAACTCCAGCCCTGCTTCTGTAGTGTCGTCCGTATCGGACGATCCGGCCGGGGGATGGGCCGATACGGCCCACGCTACAGAACTCCAGCCCTGCTTCTGTAGTGTCGTCCGTATCGGACGATCCGGCCGGGGAATGGGCCGATACGGCCCACACTACAGAACTCCAGCCCTGCTTCTGTAGTGTCGTCCGTATCGGACGATCGGGGCGGGGGATGGGCCGATACGGCCCACGCTACAGAACTGCAGCCTCGGTCTTTTTTGCGTCTCTTGCGCCTTTTCACGGCTAAGCCCGGCCCTGCCCGTTTCCGATCCTGGGAGGAGCTTTTGCCGCGGATTGCGCGGAGGACGCGGAGGGGAGGGGGAACCTGTTCCGTGAACCTTCTTCTGTCGGGTCATCGCGGCCGCTGAAGTGGGCGGCCCTCTCACGCAGCGACCCATTCAGGCTTTCTCCAAGGATCCAGATCTCACCCACTTTTAATTGCACCCGGCCTGAGGGAGGCGTTTCCCATTGACTGGCACGGCCCGCCCTTGGATTTTATCGCCCTCTTATGCAGAAAATCACTCGCGCGCTACTTTCTGTTTCCGACAAGACAGGACTGGTCCCATTCGCCAGCCTGCTGGCTAAGGTTGGCGTGGAGCTGATTTCCACAGGCGGCACCGCGCAGGCCTTGCGTGCCGCGGGGCTGACGGTGAAAGATCTAAGTGATCACACCGGATTTCCAGAAATCTTGGACGGCCGTGTGAAAACCCTGCATCCCAAGGTTCACGGTGGATTGCTCTACCTGCGAGGCAACGCCACTCATGAAGCGACCGCGAAGGCGCATGACATCACCCCGATCGACCTGGTGGTGGTGAACCTCTATCCGTTCGAGAAAACGGTGGCCAAGACGGATGTCTCCTTGCACGACGCGATCGAAAACATCGATATCGGCGGGCCGTCGATGTTACGGAGCGCCGCCAAGAACCACGAGAGCGTGACCGTGGTCGTCGATCCGGCCGACTACGAGGCGGTGGGCCGCCAGATTCAGGACAACGGCGAGACCACGCTTGATCTTCGACGCGCGCTCGCCACCAAAGTATTTGCGCGCACGTCGTCATACGATGCCGCGATCGCCAGCCATCTCAATCGGGCGTTCCAACTCCCTACCGCCAAGGAAGCCCCGACGGTGTTGAACGTTCAGTCTCCGCTGGCTCAAACGCTGCGCTACGGAGAGAACCCGCATCAGAAGGCCGCTCTCTATGGGCGCTTCCCCGAATTCTTCGAACAGCTCCACGGCAAGGAGCTCTCCTATAACAATATTCTAGATCTCACCGCTGCGGCCTGTCTCATCGATGAATTTTCCGGCCAGG
>JAYTTC010000441.1:0-5363 GCA_043745255.1 Verrucomicrobiales bacterium | reverse complement strand
CTGATGAGCAATCCATCCCCGTTGCGGGTCAGAACATTCAGTATGAAGTAGTCGGTGAAATCCCGAGTGTCCAAATAGCGTCGATATCCATTGGTCGGATCACGCCAAACCGCGCTATTGAAGAAGACATCCTCAAACCGCTTGAACCATCCTTCGATGGCAGCCCGCTGGTTGGTGTTAATGATGTAACCGTTCGGAGTATCGAAGTTGAGATATCCATTGGACTGCTGGGGGAGATCGTCTCCCGAGACCTGCGAGTTCGGCTTGCTCTCGACCTTTCGATTCGGCCCCGCCGTGTGGAAAAACCAGGGCTGCCGAGCTCCATTGGGAGCTGGCCATCCCGTTTCCGGCTCCGAGTCCATCCGATTTAAGTCCAACAGCCAGCCGCCGGTGGCTCCATCGAGAGAGAGCGGTTGGAAGTCGAGTCGATCTTTGCCGCGAGCCACCTTCTCGATGATGGCATAGACGCCGCGTCGATCCGCCAGTCGGAGATCTCCCCCATCTTCATTGACGAAAGCCTCTACCCAACGGAACCGCACGGAATAGCGCCCGCCCATGTCGCGACTCAGATCGTAGGCGAAGGTATTAAAGAGCATCGCAGGATCCTTGTTGTCGTCAGGATCGGGAAAATAGAGGATCCACTCAGAATGCGCAGGCATTCCCAAGGGAGAAACATCCAGACTTCCATCCGCCGCGTCGTAAGCGTCCACGCTGAACGGTTTCTGCCGCCAGCTGGAGGAAAACGCACCCCGACCTCGAATTCCCATGCGACTGATCATCTGCGGGCGATGGGTCAGTGCACTAAAACCATTCTGACGATCAAAGATCGCCCACACCGCCGGCTGTCTGGGTCGTTGTTTGATGCCCGAACCGTCGCCGCTCCAGCCCTTCTGAGGAATGACTCCAGCCCCAAAATTCTCGATCACCACGATAGGCAGCGAGGAGGTATAGTTCATCAAATCCGCGCCCAGATGTAAGTAGTTCGCCGCACTGAGATCACTGCTAAGTCCGGAGTCGATCGAGATCGCGCGGAACCGTCCGGAGGCTGAGACGGCGATGGGGCCGGTGTAGGTCTGCCCATGGCCGGCACTTGGGACTGTTCCATCGACGGTGTAGCGAATCAGAGCTTTGGTGGATTCACTCGACAGCGAAAGCGTGAACGATTCGAGAAAAGTTCCAGAGGGCTCAGAGAAGTCCACCGGACGAGGCGGCACGGGTGAATTTAAATTTTCGCCTCCAGGAGTCGCAACTCCGAAATAACGCCCAAGGCTCGGATCTCCGCCCAACACTCCGTAGGAGACATCGCGGAATTGAGGAGGAAAGGCAGATCCAAAGTCCTGCACCACCGCTCCCGAGAGATCCGACAATCCAAGATAGCTCCCGCTCTTGCTCAGCCGGAAATTTGTGTGGAGTGGGTGCGCCGGATCGATGCGGTTCTTGCCGGAGGCAAATACCAATCGATACTCCCCCGCCGCGATATCCAGTCCAGGCAGGGGCCATCGAGTGGGATCTTGTCGATCATCGGTCAGGGCATACCCCTGCAGACTGAGAGTCCTTGATGTGGGATTGAAGAGTTCGATCCAGTCGGAGTGGTCCCCATCTTCGTCTACAACAGAACTTGAATTGTCGGCCATGAACTCGGAGATCACGACCCGGTCGGACGGATGACCTATCGTGATCGCAAGACTCCCAGTGGCGGTGCCGAAAGCGCCCGTCACGGTGAGCCGATATTCGGTGCTCTCTATCGGCCGCACCTCGATACTACCCGCGCCAGCGTGAGTCACCGCGCCCACGCTCCCGATGCCAGGTGCCAATGAAAACGTGTTCCCGTAAAGAGTGGCCCAACTCAGAACCACTGGGCTCCCTGCGGTCGCGAATTTTTGACTGCTGATGAAGGAGACCACCCGAGGTGCGGGATCCACCACCACCGTGACTCTGGCGGTGCTGCTACCGCTTTCGTTGATCGCCACCAACTCATACTCCGTGGTGAGGTTGGGATTCAAGGTGAGGCCAGAAAACGCAGTGACATCCTGTCCAGAAAGCAGCACCTGAGATGCATTAGTGACCACCCAACTCAGAGTGCTTGGGTCGGGTGAGAAGACTGCCTCAGGGTTGGCGCTGAAGCTTAGAATGTCGGGAACGCTCCGGATCCCATTGAAAGCGTTGGCATGTCGACGGATCGCATCCTCCTCAACGATGCCCGCGTAAACCGTCACTCGATGAAGGGTTCCCTGCATCCCCTCGGTTCCTGCAGCGGAGTTCCCCAGATATCCCGCCCCGCGAGGCATTGCGAACGCGGAACCCACCCCCGATCGACTCCCAGCCAGGGATCCGTTCAGGTAGAGTTTCATCGTCTGGACGCTCGGCTTCCATACATATGCCACATGCACTGGAATATTGGGAGAAGGCACTGCCGGGGTGAACAGATAGTCCGCAACCCCGTTGAGCGTGAAGCCCATCTGTCCGGAGTTGTTATACTGCTCAAAGCGAAGACTACTCGTCGCGTTCACCCCGACCGCCAGAAAACCGTCCAACCCACCTATGACCGCATCACCCTCGAGGATAAATTCAAGGGTCGTGTCGCCTGCCGTGCTGCCGAAGGCGAATGCGTGTCGATTGGTTCGAAAAAAAGACACTGCGTTTGTGAGTGAGGCGAGCGGCTTCAGACCGAGCGTGACGTCGGCACGAATTGCGGCGTCATAATCCTGGACCGCAGCTCGAGTGACGCCGAGCGTCAGAAGCAGAACGATCAGCGGTAGAAACGATCGGACAAGAGGAGCGAGGAACAGCGATTTCATCGAGTTTGAAAATCTACGGATACATTGGTCTGACGGCAGGGCAAATGTCACCCCTTTAGATCCAGCAGTCTCATCTGTGATCTCCGCGTCATCCGCAGTCAATCGGACTCGTCCGAACCCGCCGGTTTTGCCGGTTCGCAATCCCTCCTCCCTCCCCTTCAGCCCATTCTGTAGCGTGGGCCGTATCGGCCCATCCCCCGCCCCGATCGTCCGGTACGGACGACGCTACAGAAGCAGGACTGCAGTTCTGTAGCGTGGGCCGTATCGGCCCATTCCCCGGCCGGATCGTTCGATACGAACGACACTACAGAAGCAGGACTGCAGTTCTGATCGGGTCGAGTGCCGGGGATTGCGCCCCGGCACCCTCCCACACCACCGGACGTGCGGTTTTCTCGCATCCGGCGGTTGAACGCGGCCTCGATCTTCATGGCGAGGCAAGATCAGATGGCATACAGAATCCGTACGTGCCATCAGACTCTGCCTGTTACGCTTCGGATGACTTTCGGGTTTCGCCGTTGCTAGCCAGCTCACCCACGTAACCGGCCTCTCTGTCTGTTTGTGTTCCTACGGTCGTACTTTTGCCTTCGGCCCTTTCGCGCCGTCTCCTCACGGAGCCGACCTGGCCTACAGCTACGGTTGGCGTCACCGCCCCCGTCGGGGACCTTTCACCCCGATAGCTATCACACCTGCCGAGCACACTAGCGTGGGCCGTACCGGACGATCCGGCGGGGATGGGCCGATACGGCCCACACTACAGAAGACAACCAACGCAACGAAGCGGGCCCGGAGTCTCAACAACACTATCTGTGACAGAAATATCCGGTCGGGAGGTTTCGCACGGAAATCAACGCAGCACCCAGACATTGGCGTGATCCGCCACCGGGGTTCGTTGACGTTGGACCCCGTCCCGAGGCACTCCCGCCACGCTGAAACGCATGTCCTGATTGGTTTTTCCAGAGAGGTAGTAGCTGTGCTCGATCCATCCGTCATGCACCACGGCGGTACAGTCCACCTGCTCCACTTTGTTGTGCACCACCACCGGGCGCGCTGCGCCGTTGGTTCCAAGGCGTTCAGGATTTCCCTTGGTGTAGTCCGACACATACATCGCCTTGTCTCCACGATTGTGGTACACGGTCACATTTCGAGTGAGCTCGTGCAGACTCCCCATCGGTTTGTCCGGCTCGAGCACATCATCGTCGACGTCCGGAGCGCAGAGAAAAATATTCTCAAACATACGAGGCAGTGCCGAACCCGGGGTGAATTGCTCCAGTCGACTCAGCGTGTTTTGCAGCACGTAGTTCCCCATCGAATGACAGACCAGATGCAAATCTTGGCCGCAAAGTTCCACTCCATCGCGAGATCGATCGCGGAGCTTGGAGAGGTAATCGCGCATCTTGAGCAGCCCGCGACCGAAAGCATAGCCGGTGCCCTCAGCCTCCGTGCGATCCGACTTATAGGACACGAATGGAAGCGCCATTCCATCCGACGGCCAAGTGAAGAGCACCACCACCACTTTCTGCAGTACCACCCCGTCATCCCGGGTATTAAGCATCGACTGCAAGGCAAGCGCAGATGCCACCGCGTCACTCCAGGTGACATTGAATCCGTGGATATAGATCACCACATCGGTGGCCTGCATCATGAGTGACTTCAGTTCGGCGAACATCGCTTGCGAACCTAGCTTGATGTCTTTTTGGTGAACGTCGGAGCTATCCGGATCAATCACCTCCTCGAAGGCCTGAATCTTCGAGGCATTCCTCACTCTCCCCGCCAAGTAACCACTCAACCCTTCCCCATCTCCCACTCCTCCGTTTGCCTCAAGCGTCTTGGAGGTGAACCGAGTGACTTGGGCTTCATCCACCGGGACGGCGACTTTTCCGAACCGGAGATTTTCTATGCCATCATCGCTAAACTTGGTGCCGTAGCCCTGCGGCTTCCAGCGATTCCGTCCGAGATGATTTCGGTTGGTGGCGTAATACAGGGTTTGTGTGCTCATGCAGAAAGAACCTCCGCCGTTGTGGCGACGGAGATCCTGATGAACGGTTCGGAGCCGATTCGCAAGCGTGAAACTTACAGACACAAGGCCTCCTGAGTCGGAAGTATCGCGCCCCAATGGTGATATCGCGCAAGCGCACGCCAAAATCCAGATTCAGCAACTGCCATTGCTATTAATCCGCCGGAGGCGGAAAAGAGGACACCCCCAGCGGAGGCTGGGGAGTCGATGGCCGAGCGGGTGTTACCGACAGCCACAAACCGGCCCTGGCCATAGGCCACACCCACCAGATCACAGTCCGCGTCGATTTCAAGGGGGAGCCGAAAAGGGTCTTTAGCCGCCAAAAGGCGCACAATTCGCAAAAAGGAAAACCGGAACACTCTTTCCATTCCTAATCCCAAAACAAAACAGCCCCGCGGCTCCCCATCTTTTTTGCGTTCTTTGCGCCTCTTCGCGGCTAAACCGTAATCATCTTCGTTACCCTGTGTAATAAATCGGGGGCGGTTCCAGTTCGCGGCGGGGATGGGCCGGTACGGCCCACACTACAGAACTGCAGCTGGCGTGCTCTCGCG
>JAYTTC010000440.1:0-5364 GCA_043745255.1 Verrucomicrobiales bacterium | reverse complement strand
CAGGAAATGCGTCACAGCGCAGTGATGGTGCAGCAGCCGTGATACTTGTTTCTGCGGCCAAGGTGAAGGAATTGCAATTGAAGCCGATTGCTAGGTTTGTGACGTACGCGGTGGCGGGAGTAGCACCCGGAATTATGGGCATCGGTCCGGTGGCGGCGATACCGAAAGCGCTCCGTCAAGCGGGCCTCAGGCTGGAGCAGATCGATCTGATCGAACTGAACGAAGCTTTCGCAGCCCAGGCCCTGGCGGTGATCCGTGAGTGCAAGCTTGCGCCCGAGCGCGTGAACGTGAACGGCGGGGCGCTCGCTTTGGGGCATCCGCTGGGTGCCACCGGCGCCAGGCTGACCGTCTCGATTTTGAGCGAATTGCGCCGCCGAGGCGGACGCTACGGACTCATCACGATGTGTGTCGGAGGCGGGATGGGCGGAGCGGGGATTGTTGAGTTGTTGAACTGATCTGGGTGCTGACCGCCACACCCTTGCCGGGTATATTATTTGTGAAATTTCTCGTTCCACTCAAGAGAGTTCCAGATCCGGATACACGTATCCGGGTCAAACCGGATGGCTCGGGTATCGTGACCGACGGGATCAAGTACGCGGTTAACCCGTTCGACGCGATTGCTCTGGAGGAGGCGCTGCGTCTTAAAGAACGTCTGGGCACAGGGGAGGTCATCGTTGCCTCGATCGGCGGGGAGGAATGTGTGGAGCAGCTTCGTGTAGGGCTGGCGATGGGGGCGGATCGTGCGGTGCTGGTGCGCATTTTTGGGGAGCTGGACTCTCTGGCGATCGCCAAAGTCCTCGCTGCTCTCTATCGACGGGAGCGCCCCGATCTGGTGCTGATGGGCAAGCAGGCGATTGACGATGACTCGAATCAGGCCGGCCAGATGCTTGCCGGGCTGCTTTCCCTCCCCCAGGCGACTTTCGTTTCCAAACTTGAACTGTTGGACGCAAATGCCCGCGCCCGCTGCGCTCGGGAGACCGACGCAGGCATCGAGACCCTCATCGTTCCCTTGCCGGCAGTGATCACTGCCGATCTTCGTTTGAACGAGCCTCGCTATGTTTCCCTTCCTGGGATCATGAAGGCGAAGAAGAAGCCGCTGGAGGAGTTGACAGCGGAGCAATTGGATGTGGATGTGAAATCGCGCACGACGGTGTTGTCCTTGGAGGCTCCTCCGAAACGCAAGTCCGGGGTACGAGTTCGCAGCGTTGATGAGTTGATCGACAAGCTCCGCAACGAGGCAAAGGTGCTCTGAGCAACATTTGGGCAGAGCGAAACAATTTTTATGGCGCGTATTCTGGTGCTGGCGGAACTCGATCACGGAAGGTTCAGACAGTCCACTTTGGCGGCCGTGTCCTTCGCCCGGCAGGCGTCGGCTCCGGCAGCCTGGGACTATGATATTCTGGTGCTAGGTGAGGGCGTGGCTGCGGCCGCCGAGGATCTTCGCGCCTTCGGCGCCACAGGGGTGCTGGTGGCGGAGCATCCCGCGCTGCAGCATCCCGTGGCCGAGCCTTATGCCAGTCTGGTGGCAGAAGCCGTTCGCTCTCGCGGTACGACGCTGGTAGTCGGGGCTGCCTCCACCTTCACCAAAGATATCCTTCCTCGCGCCGCAGCGCTCCTCGACGCTGGAATGGTCAGCGATGTGGTGGCGGTGCAGGCCGAAGGCGACGACTGGGTTTTTAAGCGAGTGCTTTACGCCGGGAATGTTCTCGCCCATGTCAAACTCGCGGGTGCGGTGAAATGCGTCACCGTGAGGGGGACAGCGTTCGCCCCGGCTGAGAAATCTACCGAAACATCGCCGCTTCTGGCGCTCCAAGTGGATGCTCACCAATTTCCCGCCGGGGTCGATTTCGTGTCGCGCGAGGAGCGCCCAGCCGGTCGCCCCGACGCCACCGAGGCGCGAATCGTGGTGTCCGGCGGACGCGCACTCAAGAACGCGGCCGACTTCGAGTGTTTGGTGGGAGGGTTGGCAGATGTGCTCGGGGCCGCGGTGGGATCTTCGCGTGCGCTGGTCGACTCTGGGATTACTCCCAACTCTCTTCAGATCGGGCAGACGGGGAAGGTCGTGGCACCCGACCTGTACCTTGCATTGGGGATCTCTGGTGCGATTCAGCACATGGCCGGGATGAAGGACACCAAGGTGATCGTCGCCGTCAATAAGGATCCGGATGCCCCCATCTTCGAAGTGGCGGATTATGGGCTCGTGGCCGATGTTTATACTGCGGTTCCAGAGCTGATGGAGAAGTTGAAGGCACGATGACCCCGACCCGCGAAACATTCGGCAACATTCCGGTTTGGTCACAGCGAGGCTTCTACCTCCTGGCAGGGGTCGCAGTCGCGGTCTTCTGCTGGGGGGTCTGGAGACGGCTTCAGCTGTGGAGACTTGGCCAACCAATAGGGGTAAGGGAGCTGATCAAAGGGAACTGGGGTTCGATTTGCGCCCGGCTAAAACCGGGAGCTCTCCGGCTCTTGATCGAAGGACTGGGACAGAAGCGAGTGCTCGGCCGTGGGGTCGCCGGCTGGGCGCATGTCCTGCTCTTCGCGGGATTCATGATGCTCTTCCTCGGCACGACGCTGTTGGAAGTGGATCATTTGGCCGGGATGATTTCCGCGCAGTTTCATTTTCATAAAGGCAGCTATTATATCGCCTACGAATTCCTCCTCGATGTCTTTGGACTCCTCTTCATCCTCGGATGCCTGTTTTTTCTCGGTCGACGGTTTATGCGTCCGCCCAGCCTTGGACATCGCACTAGCGATTGGTGGGTGCTTTCAGCCTTCCTAGGAATTGCGGTCACTGGCTATATGGTGGAGGCGCTGCGCATGGCCTGGCAGCGGCCCACGGGTATGGGCGCCTCTTGCAGTCCAGTCGGTCTTGCGCTGTCTTCGCTCCTGACGGGACTCAATGAAGGCCAAGCCCGATCCGCTCATCTGGCGGTGTGGTGGATTCATTCGTTTCTCGTCTTTGGTTTTATCGCATCGATCCCTTTCACCCGACTGCTCCATTTCGTCGCCGGACCGCTGAACCTCTTTTTCGCTCGAGCCACGCTCGGCCGACTCCAGCCCATCACTCTCGAACAAGTGGAGCGTGATGAGAGAGTGGGGGTGAGGGAGTTGAGACATTACACCGTGCAGCAGTTGCTCAGCCTCGATGCGTGCATGGAGTGCGGTCGATGCGAGGAGGCTTGCCCGGCTTGGGCCACCGCGAAACCGCTTTCGCCAAAGAAAGTGGTGCAGGATCTGAAGGGGTTGATGAGCGCGCACTACACCGGATCGGTGCATGAAACGATTCAGGCAGAAACGCTGTGGGCGTGCACCGCGTGCAATGCCTGCACCTGGGTCTGTCCTGTGCGAGTCGATCCGTTGACCTTGATCCTCGATCTGCGACGTCATCTCGTGGCTGAGGGGGAATTGAGCGGCACGGCCGCAGTCGCATTGAGACGGATGCAATCGAGTGCGAATCCGTGGGGACTTCCGCAGTCCGATCGTGCTAACTGGATGGACGGACCGTCGTGAGTACGGAGTCGAATGAACTGACATGAGCAGCGAAAACCTAACCCTGCGGGCCCCCACCGTTCAGGAGAACCCTGGATTCGAGATTTTGTATTGGGTCGGATGCGCGGGTTCCTACGACCGCCGAGCACAGCGAGTGGCTCGGGCCATGGTGAAGTTGCTGACCGCCGCCGGCGTGAATTTCGCCGTCCTCGGACGCGAGGAAAAGTGCACTGGCGATTCGGCGCGTCGCTTGGGCGATGAGTTTCTCTTCCAGGAGCTGGCCCAAGCCAATATCGAAACTCTGGCTCGCTATAACGTGCGTCGAATCGTGGCTCATTGTCCGCATTGTCTCAATGCCCTGCTGAATGACTATTCCCAGTTTGGTGGACAGTATGAAGTAGTCCATCACACACAGCTCTTGTCGGAGCTGCTGGCGAAGGGGCGACTCAAGCCCCCTGAGGGCGGGTCTCCGGTGGGAACGCTGACCTATCACGATCCTTGCTACCTCGCGCGCGTCAACGGAATCCATGACGCGCCGCGTGCAGTGCTGGCTGCAGCGATGGGATTCAAAGGATCGGAGGCTCTCCGTGAGATGCCTCGATGCCGGGAGAAGACTTCGTGCTGCGGGGCAGGGGGCGGTCGGATGTGGATGGAGGAGGACCCGACGAAAAGGGTCTCGAGTGAACGTGCTAAGGAGGCGCTGGCGACGGGTGCCGCCACGGTGGCGGTCGGATGCCCCTTCTGCCTGACCATGCTCACCGATGGGGTCGCTGCAACCGGAGCTGCTGCAGTGGTCAAGGACGTGGCCGAGTTGCTCGCGGAGCGGATGGGGCTTTGACAGACGGATCAGTGCGAAATCAACAACAGCGCGGATCAACCGAATCGAAAGAGTCATTATGACTGAACTGGCTTCCTTGCCACCGCATCTGGTCGGTGGAAATTTTTTACTGAATGACACCGATCTTGCGTCGGTCTTCACGCCTGAGGATCTCACCTCCGATCAGCGTCAGATGGCGGAGACCGCTGAGAAGTTCATGGACAAGGAGGTCCTGCCAAAAGTGGAGGCGATGGAGCATCAGGAGCCGGGACTTGCCGTTCAGTTATTCCGAAAAGCAGGTGAGATCGGATTGCTGTGCGTCGAGGTGCCTGAAGAATATGGCGGGCTGGGCCTCGGCAAGACGACGTCGACCGGAGTTTCGGAGCAACTCACCCGACTGGGCGGATTCGGAGTGACGTGCGGCGCGCATTCAGGAATTGGCACTCAGCCGCTCGCCTATTTTGGCACCGAGGGACAGAAGAAGAAGTATCTCCCCCGCCTGGCCTCGGGCGAGTGGATGGCGGCTTATTGCTTGAGCGAGCCCAGTTCGGGATCTGACGCGCTTGCCATGCGCACCAAAGCGACGCTCTCCGCGGATGGACGCCACTATGTTCTCAACGGGACCAAGATGTGGATCTCCAATGCCGGGTGGGCAGACCTTTTCACTGTCTTCGCTAAAGTGGACGGGCAGCACGTCACGGCCTTTCTCGTGGAACGGTCATTTCCAGGCGTCGCGTTCGGAAAGGAGGAGCATAAGCTGGGCTTGAAGAGCTCATCCACTCGACGCGTCATCCTGGAGGAGGCCCAGGTGCCTGTGGAGAATGTTTTGGGCGAAGTGGGCAAGGGCGCGTATATCGCGTTCAATATTTTGAACTTTGGTCGGTTCGGCCTGGGGGCCGGTGCGGTGGGTGCCTCCAAGGATCTGCTTCGCATGGCTACACGCTACGCAGGGGAACGGGAGCAGTTCGGACGTCCCATCGCGTCGTTCGGCATGATTCAGCACAAGCTGGGAGAGCTTGCTGCCAAAATCTTCGCCTCCGAGAGCGCCGTCTATCGCA
>JAYTTC010000439.1:0-5365 GCA_043745255.1 Verrucomicrobiales bacterium | reverse complement strand
GGACGACGCTACAGAACTGCAGCCCGTCTTCTGTAGTGTGGGCCGTATCGGCCCATCCCCGGCCGGATCGTCCGATACGGCCGACGCTACAGAACTGCAGCCCGTCTTCTGTAGTGTGGGCCGTATCGGCCCATCCCCGCCGGATCGTCCGGTACGGACGACGCTACAGAACTGCAGCCCGTCTTCTGTAGTGTGGGCCGTATCGGCCCATCCCCGGCCGAATCGTCCGATACGGACGACGCTACAGACTCAGGGCACGCCATAGGGGGCACACTGAGTGCAAATAAAAAGACCGAGCTGGGTTGATTTCTGTTTTGGAGGATGAGTCCTCTCCCCAGAGGCCCCGTCTTTTTGGCGTCTCTTCCGCCTTTATCTCCGGTCCACTGGAAACTACTCTGAACGGCAATGTGCTCCCCGTCGTCGAAAAAGCCTGTTTGAACCGCGTTCGTCCATTCCTTGCGCGCACCCTCAGCTTTCTCCTTTTGGTGAGAGCGGCAGGGGCTGCGGAATCGTCGGCACCCTCGTCGGTCGGGGGCAGTGTTCGAGACGCGATGCTGGTGCTCAAATCGGAATGCTTCTCGTGTCACAATCCCGAGAAAAAGAAGGGCGGTCTGGTGCTCACGTCGCGCGAGGCCTTGCTTAAGGGGGGCGAGGACGGTCCCGTGGTGCTCGATGGAAAATCTGGAGTGGGTCGACTGCTCGGGTCGCTCTCACGGGACGCCGATCCCCATATGCCTCCCAAGAAACAGATCTCCGAGGCTCAGATCAGAACCCTTCAGGCCTGGGTTCGGGGCGGAGTCCTTTGGAATCAGACTGCCTTGCTTGATGAGTCTCCGATTTTCCCTGTTCGCCTGGGCCCTCTCCCGTCCACCTACCAACCGGTCAATGCCCTGGCTCTTTCAAAGGACGGAAAACAGCTTGCGGCGTCCCGTGGAGGTTGGATTTCTCTCTACACAGTGTCACCGACGAATGTGGTCGCGTCGGGTCGAGTGGAGGCGCATTTGGACGCGGTGCAGTCGTTGGCGTGGAGTCCGGAGGGTCGCTGGATCGCCTCCGGTGCGTTCCGTCGTGTGGCAATTTGGGATGCCACCAGCCACCGCCTCGAGCGCGAGTGGACGAATGGTTTCTCGGGGCCGGTGACCGCGCTTGAGTTCGCGCCGAACGGCGAGGGAATCATGGCGGCAGACGGGATGACCGGACAGAGTGGAATGCTTCGATGGATTCCTCTGAAAGCAGGGAGTCCGATGACTTCCTGGCGCGCGCACTCCGACACGGTGTTTGACCTGGAGTTTAGCCGCGATGGATCGCAGCTCGTGACGGCAGGGGGCGACCGCCTGATTCGTGTCTGGGAGGTCGCGACGCGAAAGGAAATCGCCACTCTTGAGGGCCACACCGCACAGGTTTTGACTGCGGCTTTCAACAGCAATGCCACTCAGGTGGTCAGCGGAGGAGCGGACAAGGAGCTGAAGGTTTGGGACATCGCTACGCGGGAGAAAATCATTAGCCTAGGCCGTCATTCGGCCGGAGTGACGGGTGTCGCATGGCCGGGGGACAATCAGGTGATCTTCGCAGTGGGAGAGGACGGGGCCGCCTACCGTTATACGGACTTGAAGGCGCATAACGGGGAACAAAGCTCCGCTTCAGGGCAGGAACATTCCCTCGGTCAGAGCCCCGATGGAATGTTGTGCGTGACTGCCAATTCGGATCACACGATGGTTTTTGTCGGGAGTCAGGACGGATCTGTGCGGGCATGGACTCAGGAAGGGAAGTTGATCGCCACGTTGTCGGCTGAGGGTCCTTCCTCCACATTCGCATCGGCACCCCTCGGCGAGATCAAGCAAGCGTCTCCAACCGATGCGAAGCACAAGAACATCAGCAGGCCTGTCCCATCGATGAACCTCTCCGATTCCGAGCGTCTCCGCGGCAAGCGGGTCGTGGCGATTTCGGCATCTCCGTCCGCGATACATTTATATCCCGATGCTCCTCATCACGGCGTTCTCATCAGCGCCCAGACGGATGAAGGGTTCGACGTGGATGTGACCACTCGGGCACGGTTCGTGCCAGGGCCTCGCGCTCCATTCGAGTTGGAGCTTTACGGGGGGATGCGGGCGATTCGGCCGGGGCAGGGAGTATTGGTCGCGTCGTTTGAGGGACGTCAAGTGGAGGTGCCGGTGACTGTTCACGGGGCCGTGGCTGCCGCGTCTCCGGTGACCTTTTTGAAGGATGTTCTTCCTGTGCTGAGCCGGGCAGGGTGCAACGGTGGGGCATGTCATGCCAAGGCTGAGGGACAAAACGGATTCAAGCTGTCGGTCTTCTCCTATGATCCGCGGGCGGATTATGCGGAAATCGTGAACGAGGATCGGGGTCGTCGAGTCTTCCCCTCGGTTCCTGAACTCAGCCTGCTGATTCAGAAGCCCACTGCGCTGGTTTCGCATGAGGGCGGGATGCGATTTGAGTTGGGGTCTGAACCTCATCAGCTGCTCACCCGATGGATTCGGGAGGGGATGGTCTATAGCCGCACCAACGAGGCGATACTGAAAACCATCACCACTTTCCCCCGCGAGCGACGGTACTGGAAGGGCGGAGCTCAGCGTCTGCTGGTCGAGGCGCACTATTCCGACGGAAGCCTTCGGGATGTCACCTCGCTGGCTGCGTTCGTGTCCAACGACAAAGAAATCGCCCGCGTGGATGAGCATGGCAACGTGGACATTGGATCGTTGACCGGGCAGGGAGTGATCGTGGCGCGTTATATGGGATTCGTTTCCGACTCGCAGATGCTCGTTCCTGCAGATCGGGTCCTGCCAGCCGATGATTACGTCTCACTTCCTCGAAACAACTTCATCGATGACCATGCCTTTGAACATTTTCGCCAACTCGGATTGTTTCCCTCGGAAGGGTGCAGTGATGCGGAGTTCCTGCGGCGTGCCAAGCTGGACGCGATCGGACTGCTCCCCACCGCTGAGGAGGTGACCGGGTTCCTGAACGATCCGTCCCGGGACAAACGCATCCGGTTTATCGAGCGGGTGCTCGACGATCCGGCGTATGCGGACTATTGGGCGAACAAATGGGCCGATCTCCTGCGGCCGAATCCGGATCGTGTGGGAGTAAAAAGCATCTTCGTGCTCGATCAGTGGCTGCGGGACAGCTTCCGAGCCAATAAGCCATACGATCAGTTCGTCCGTGAGATCGTCCTCGCTGAGGGGACCAATCATCGAGATGGGCCGGCGGTGGTGTATCGGGATCGTCGCGAACCTGCCGATCTCACCACACTATTTAGTCAGGTGTTCCTCGGCACGCGACTCGAGTGCGCCCGCTGCCATCATCATCCGAACGAGAAATGGGCGCAGGATGATTTCTATCAGCTCGCGGCGTTTTTCGGTCCCCTGAAACAGAAGGGTGCCGGTCTCTCTCCGCCCATCTCCGCAGGCACTGAGACCTTCTACTATGCGCCTGGGGGTAGCGTGAAGCACCCGGTCACGGGTGCGGTGATGTCCCCGCGGCCGCCCGATGGTCCGCTCGCCAATCTTCCCGAGACGGTGGATCCTCGTCGTGCCTTGGCCGATTGGCTCACCACTCCCGACAATCCGTTCTTCGCACGCGCTGCGGTGAATCGCGTGTGGGCGGTATTTTTTGGTCGAGGGTTGGTGGAGCCGGTGGATGATTTTCGAATCTCCAATCCCTGCGTCAACCCGGCGCTTCTCGCGGCTCTGGCGGAGGATTTCGTCCGCCATGGCTACGATCTAAAGCATTTGATGCGGACGATCATGGAGTCGCGGCTCTATCAGTTGAGCGCGGCTCCGAATGATACAAACCTGGCGGACACTCGGAATTTTTCCCGCGCCTATCGTCGTCGCCTCGCGGCGGAAGTGTTGATGGATGCGGTGAATGACCTGACGGGGGTGCCGGACACTCTGGCCGCGATGGTCCCCGGCGGGAGGGCGGTTCAGGCTTGGAGTTACAAGATCGATTCCCAGTTCCTCGATGCGTTTGGGCGTCCGAATTCCAGCAGTGATTGTCCCTGTGAGCGAGACCTTCAGACCAGCGTGGTGCAGTCCCTGCACATGATGCATTCCCGAGGTTTGCAGACAAAACTATCTAATCCTCAGGGTAGAGTTCATCGCCTGGCGAGCGGGTCGCAGTCGGCGTCGCAGATTGTAAATGAGCTGTATGTGGCCACGCTGAGTCGGCGTCCGACGGACGAGGAGTTAAAGATGGCGATCGCCGCCTTCGCCACCAGCGGAGCCACTCGACAGTCTGCCACCGAAGATGTGCTCTGGGCCCTGCTCAACTCTGCAGAGTTCGTTTTTAACCACTGAAGTGAGATAACGAAGGCTTTGCTTCGGTTCACGAAAGCGCTTACATGAAGTCGACAATGCTCGGGCTAAAACACAACTGTGCCGGGATGCCTCGGAGGGATTTCCTCCAGCTGGGCGTCGGCGGTCTGTTTGGATTGGGGCTCACCGATCTTTTTCGTCTCCGCGCCGCCGCCTCTCAGGCCTCCGGAGGTGGGGCTTCCAAGAAGAACGTCAATTGCATCCTGGTCTGGCTGGATGGCGGGCCATCGCACTACGAGACTTTCGATCCCAAACCCGACGCTCCAGCCGAGATTCGCGGCGACTTTAAGTCCATCGCGACTTCTGTTCCTGGGATCCGTTTTAGCGAAGCAGTACCCCAGCTTGCCAAGGCTGCCGATAAACTCACCGTTCTCCGCTCAATCTGCCACAAGGATCCGAATCACGGGGGAGGCAATCACTACATGATGACCGGATCTCCGACCCCGGTTCCGGTGGCGTGCGGAGCATTTGTGACTTTCCATCCGTCCTATGGATCGGTGGTCTCGTATCATCGTGGGATGAGCGATGGCATGCCTGCTTACATGTCGATGCCGCAGGTCTCGCGCAGTGGCGGGCCAAATTTTCTCGGCGGGCAGCACGCCCCTTTTGTGATCAACGGGAATCCGAATGAAAAAGCATTCCAAGTGCGCGATGTGGTGTTGCCGCCGGATATCAGCGAGGGACGGGCAGCCTCGCGCCGCGATCTGAGGGTATCGCTGGACCGGATGAAGCGCTACGCCGATCGACTGGCGGAGGACCCCGCAGTGACCTTCGATCAATATTACCGGCAAGGCGTGGACCTGGTTCTTTCGCCCAAGGCGCAAGCCGCTTTCGATATTCATCGTGAAGGAGAAGCGGTGCGCGAGGCTTACGGGAGAAATGATTTTGGACAGCGATTGCTCCTTGCCCGGCGTTTGGTTGAGGTGGGCGTTTCCTGGGTAACGGTCTACTACGGCGGGTGGGATCATCACACCAAACTGTTTGATGCCTACAAAGGGGATCATGTTAAGCGCATGGATCTGGGGGTTGCC
>JAYTTC010000438.1:0-5366 GCA_043745255.1 Verrucomicrobiales bacterium | reverse complement strand
CACGGGATCAATTCCTCCCGACGTCTGAGAGAAGGGAAGAATCGCAGCAGAGATGTTCGGTTGAAACCGCGGGTCAATCAGCAGAACCCTCCTGCTGGTGGTCTCGGTGGCGAACTGAGGGAAAACCTGTGTCACGGAAACCAGGTCACTCCCCACCGTGTCCGCGACCGCTTGGGCCCAAGTGTTCGCTCCGGGCAGGACGGCATTTCTCCGGGAATACGACTCGAATCCTCGGGCGAGTTTCTGGATCCGGTCCTCTTCCTCCACAGCCCTATCGCGCCCTTCCTTCTTGAGGAGATTCGGTGCCAGGGCGGTGGCCAGCGCAGCCATTGCCGCAAGCAACATTAGCACCCAGACGAGGCTGAATCCGGCATCACCGCAGGGCGTTCTACTGTACTTTCCAACGGGCAGGAGCGCCTTCATAGAGAAAGTTCACATCCGATTGCATAACGTGAGTGATGTTGAGCTCGTCGGGGTTCGCAGGAACTGTGACATACGGCTCGTCATGCCGATACAGCCGAACCACCGTGCCTTGCAAATAGTAGGAATCGACTGCGTTAGTGACGTCGAAGGGGTAGGTCGCGGCTTGGTTGAACTTCGCAAATGGAATATTGGTGGGATAGTTCGGATTGCTCACCGTGACATGGACGAACAGATTCGCCAGGTTCACTCGCTGCACGTGCAGATGCTGGCCGTTGCCATTCCAAGTGGCCGGCCATCCTCTGGGAGGCGCTTTGGTGAAGGGATTGAGCGTCCAGTTCCACACGTTGTCAAAAGCCGTCCGACTCGCGACGGTGTTGGCGGCCTTCCCTGCGGTGAGCGAAACCGCCAACCCGCGCTTGGTCGAACTCACGATCATGACTCGGGCATTGGTGGGTGCCAATGAACCTGCGGACGGCATGGTGAAGACCGGGTCGGCGGCCGTCGCGGGGGTGAACCTCGGATCCACGATATAGATGCGTCGACTGGTCACAGGGTCGCCGGGATCCGCGTAGGTCACCTCGTTTGGACTCAGCCCCACGGCAGCCGAGACGAGCGTCGACCAGGTGCCTCCGCCGGGAATGGTTTGCTGCGTCTGAATGTGGCGCTGCAGACCGTCGGAGAGCGTTTGCAAGCTCTTCATCTCGCGGACGCTATTATTGTCGACCACTTTCCGAATCAAGTTCGGGCCCACCACCGACATCATGATCGCCACAATCGAGATCACCCCGATCATCTCGATCAGCGAGAACGCTCGAGCGTTGTTCCGAGTCGAGCGAGATGAGAGTTGAAGATGCATCAGAGAGAAAGCAGGCTGACGATCGGCAGAAAGATAGAGAGCGCCACAATGCCGACAAACCCCACGAGACCCAGAATCATCATCGGCTCCAGGAGCGTGAACATGCGCTTCACCTGTCGTGGCAGCACTTCGTTGTAGTAGCTCGCAACATTTTCGAGCGCGGTGCCCAGGCTTCCCGTCGTCTCACCCACCGCCACCATCTGCAGCACCAGCTTCGAGAAGACCGGATGGCTCGCCATCCTCACATGCATCTGACTCCCTTCGTTTACGCCGCGACGGATATCGTTGATCGCTTCTTCCAGGACGCGATTCCCCGTAAGCCCTCCCACCAAGGCCAATGCTTCCGGAAGCGTGATACCGGCCTGATACATGACGCTCAAATTCTGCGCGAAGCGGGAGAGCCCGATCATTCTCCACAATTCTCCAAGGACTGGCACCCCCAGCTTGAGCCGATCGACTTGAAGGGAGAGCGCGGGGAACAGGCGGAGACAGGAATACACCAACACCGCGCCGGCTATCCCAGATCCAAAAATCAGCACCATATGATGGACCATAAAATCACTCAGTCCCATGACCACCCGGGTGAGCATGGGCAGTGGGATATTGATCTCGGTCAGCAGTTTGGCAAACCGTGGCACCAGAAACGTGAAGACAATGAACACGAATAGCAGCGCGCAGCCCAGGACGACCACAGGATAGGTGAGCGCCTGCCGGACATCGGCGATCAAACGCTCTTGCCACTCGAGATGAAGTCGCACCTGATTACTGGTCTCCGCCATTTTACCGCTCACCTCTCCCGCTTTGAAAAGGTTCACCACCAGGCGTCCGAACACCCGCGGATGAGCCAACATCGCTTCACTAAACGTCTGGCCGGCGACGACTCTTTCCGAGAGATCGTTCACCACCCGAGCAAGTGCGGGATGGGAGCTTTCTCCCACCTCGTTGGACAGCGCCGTGATCAGGGGAATGCCAGCGCGGAGTTGAAGAGAAAGCTGGAGAAAGAACTCCGTCAGGACGCGCCGCGGAACTCGAGCGGTGCCCAGATTGTTCAGCCACTCTGATTGGAATCTAGGGCGAATCTCCTGCATCCGAGCCACCAACCGCCCGGTGTTGCGCAACCTCGTTTCCAAAGCCCCTTCAGAGATCGCGTCCTCGGTGCCGCGATACTCGCGTCCGTCGGCGGAAAGGGCAATGAACTCAAAGCGGGGCATGTCGAGTGACTTAGGATTGCGTTACGCGGAACACCTCGGACAGTGTCGTCAGTCCCCGCATGGCTTTGTTGATCCCGTCCACAATCATCGGCTTGAAGCCGGACTCCTCCGCAATCTGGCGCAGTTTCAGCTGATCCACCCCACCCGCAATGATCCGTTGATGCTGCGGCTCGATGACCAGCAGCTCATAAATACCCAATCGTCCCGAAAACCCGGTGTTGTGGCACGCCGGACAGCCGCCCGACTCCCACAGCGTGGGGGGAAGATCCGGTGGAGCGGTGAGATTCATTCGTTCCAACACGGCAGCCGGATCTTTCACCGGCTTTCGGCATTCGGGGCAAAGCTTTCGCAGCAAGCGTTGCCCGACAATGCCCGCCAGAGTCGGCGCGAGAAGATAGGCCTCCGCCCCCAGGTCGACTAGACGCGGAATAGCGCCGGGGGCGTCGTTGGTATGGAGTGAGGAAAAAACAAGATGTCCGGTCAGCGCGGCTCGCACCATCAGCTGAGCGGTCTCGGAATCCCGAGTCTCACCGATCAGGATGACGTCCGGGTCCTGCCGAAGCAGGGTGCGCAACCCCTCCGCGAAGGTAAGTCCTACCGACTCGTTGATCGGGGTTTGACGCACCAGCGGAAGTTGAAACTCCACCGGATCTTCAAGGGTGAAAACACTCTTCTCGGCAGCGTTGATCTGGGCTAAGGCGGCGTAGAGAGTGGTCGTCTTGCCGCTGCCCGTGGGCCCGGTAACCAATATGATTCCGTAAGGCCTCTCCAGCAGGGCGAAGAGCTGTTTTTCCATCTCCTGAGGCATTCCCAGACGATCGAGTCGGAGCAAGGAGTTCCCACGATCAAGCAAACGAATCACCACACTTTCCCCAAAAGAGGTCGGCAAGCTGGAGAGTCGCAATCCGATCTCCCGCCCGGCGACGCTCACGGTGCATTGCCCGCCCTGAGCGCGACGAGTATCCGCCACGTCCATTTTTCCGATAATCTTGAACCGGGCGGCGACCGCGAGCTGGAGCTCCTTCGGTACCAGATAGCCGGGTTGCAGCAGCCCGTCTTTGCGCCAACGAACGCGAAGAAATTTATCCTCCGGCTGAATGTGAATGTCGCTCGCTCCCATCGTGACCGCTTCATTGATGATGCGATCCGCTAGCCGAATCATCGGAGCATCGAGCTCGGTGGTCGAAGCCAGCTTCTCGGTGCCCATCTTGAGCAACTCGTCCACCAGCTCGTCTAGACGCCCGGCGCTGACGTAAAATTTATCAATGGCCCTGAGAATGTCTCCTTCCGCAGCCGCCACCAGCTCGATTCGCCGGCCTGTAGCCTGCTCAAGTGCGTCGTAGGCGAGAACATTCAGAGGATCCGAGATCGCGACCCGGAGCACCTCCTCCAGGAGCGCGACGGGAATGGCGGTGAAGCGTCTGGCCAGCGCCTCGGGAACCATACCGATCAGTTCCAGAGAAATCTGGGCGTGGGAGATATCAATCTGCTGGCCCTGGGTCTTCGAGGCGAGGAAGGAGGCGAGTTCTTTCTCCCGGACGAAGCCCAGCTCAACCAGCACTTCCCCCAGCATCCCGCCCTTGCGCTTTTGTTCGCGCAACGCGAGATCGAGTTGAACTTGTGTAACGTAGCCCTGATCCAGGAGCCAGTCTCCGAGTCGGGCGGGCTGTTGCTGGGCGGACATAACTCAACTGTTCTGAAACACGTCGTGGTGCTGGTAGCGAGCAATCGCAACGCCGGTCGAACCAGGGAAGACTCCCCAACCGCGACCGGCGCACGGAAACCTCGCGGCTTCCTCCCGCTACTCGGCGAGATCCATCGGAAACGGGCGGGAGAAGCAGAGTCAACCGCATCCCCGCGCGTCGTCAACGGACCTACTGATGCCCAATGTAGAGGTAAACTGTAACCGTACCATTCGCTGCGGCAGCGGTGTAGATGCACTGACCCGAGATATCCGCCCCGGTGCCCGTGTTGCTCACATTGTCGATCAGCCCATTCAGGTTGATCGCATCCTTGATCGACACTCCGGGGATCATCAGGCTGATCACCACTTGCCCTGCCGTGAAATCTGCGGTCGCTGGGTTGCTATCCAAATCGAAATTGTTCCCGCTGTTTGCCGCCGTCACCGTCACCGTGCCTGAGGCGATCGCGGTGCGACTTCGCACATGAGTGCGCGTCGTCAGGGCACCGGTCGTCGTTGTGGTGCCGATTGGAACGTTGACTAGCTTGTCGATATAGGCTCCCGCCAGGAGATCGGCGTCGAACCGACCCGCAGCCACGGCGGTATCCGCCGTGCCGGTTCCATTGCGAACTGGAAAGGTATTGCTCCTGGAATAGTAGTCCACGCAGGCGGTGCGGAGGGTGTTGTAGACCAGCGCGGTACCGCTGACCTTACTTCGAGCCACGGCGTCCATGACCTTCGGAACGAGAACCGAGGCCAGGATGCCGATGATTGCAAGCACACCGATCATTTCCACCAAGGTGAACGCCCCGCGCGAATGGTTATGCGTGTATAATTTCATTTACTTACTTATTTTTGACTCTGTAGGACTCTCAAACTCGTCTGTCCTCTCTCCCCCATCGGGGAGATGCGATACCAGAACGCCTGGCTCTCTTTGATGTGCTATCGGCTCAATCTGGGACGTACTTAACGGAAAAAGCTCATCGCTATCAGAAATGGAAGTTCTCGCTTTCCAGTCCAAGCTCCGCTGGCCAAGAATAGGCCATGCAAACGTGTCCCCTGCGCTCCTCCGTGGTCGGCAGTTATCCGCTTCCAGGCTGGCTTGAATTCGCGAGTCAGAGCCTGGATCGTTTTGGCCCCAAGGATATCGAGGAGATGCAGGAGGATGCCGTGACGGCGGCGCTCCACGATCAAG
>JAYTTC010000437.1:0-5377 GCA_043745255.1 Verrucomicrobiales bacterium | reverse complement strand
AACCCTGCCGAGGGATTGTGGTGGAGTTGGACTGCGCCCTCCGTTGGTCGCTACTGGATCAAGCGTGATGTGAGCGATGAAGCCCATGGATTCACAGTGTTTCTTCAAGACGGTCTGGGAAAACCAAAATGGGTCGCCGATGGAGCTTCTAGCGTCGCGTTCGATGCACTTCAGGGCGGTCACTACTTCGTTCTCGCGACACGGCGCGACTCAGGCAATCACGTCGCCTTCCGATTGGATGCCATCACGGCACCTCGCAATGACGAACCGGATAAGGCCGATCCGATCCCTGAGACTCCGGCATCTCTCATCGGATCCAGCGACGGAGCCACGGTCAGCTCGGCAGAACCCAGTCCGCAGGGGAAGAGCGCGACGGTGTGGTGGCGCTTCACTGCCCCCTCGAATGGCTACCTCTCACTGGGATCCTTCAGCAGCGATTTCGACGTCGATCTCGCCCCCTTCGAAAAGAGGGCTGGCGGATGGACCAACATTCCCTGGAACTGGACCTTCTCTGGAACATACAACCTCTCGGTGACTGCAGGGCGGACCTACTACATTCGAGCGGGAAAATGGGATGGCGAATCGGGGCGAATTGTTTTGCGGACGAGCTATTTCCGATTCTGAAGGCACATCAAACGAGCTTTCCCTCAAGACGTTTGAGTTCTTTTCTCATGAGACCGCTGATGCGGTGGCGAATGACGTGGACGTTGATCCGAGAGACGTTGAAAGCTTTCGCGGTGTCCGCGATGGACCATCCGTGAACCGTCGTTTGCTCGAAGATCTGGAAATGCTCCGCTCTCACCTGACCACGAACACGCGCCATCGCCGCAGCCAGCAAATGGGTTTTCCATTCCTCATCCCATAAGGCGTTTGGCGTGATGCTCTCCTCGCTGGCGAGCGAGATCTCGGCGTCGACAGAGGTATCGGCTGGGTTGAGGGCGTTGGCAGTGCGACTGCGGTAGCGCTTCCGCATCTGATCCAGGATCGGACCTGTTGGGCTGGCGGCCTGGACATAGGGTGCGGAGAGCGGCTTGGTGGTGATAGTGAGATCATCGATCCAGTGGTTGTCGTGCGATCCTCCCGTGGCGGCTCCGAATCCGAATCGACCCTGGGTCGGCAGGTAGGCGAATACATTGCTAAAAAGAATGTCGGATCCGTAGCTCACAAACATCGTCCCGTCCTCCTTCGCCTGCACCACGACATCGACAAACGTATTCTGCCGCAGCAGTCCGTAGTTACATTCATTGTACACACCGTTGCCAAACGCGATCCCTGAAAGTTCCACTTCCGCCTTCAAGCGATGAAGCGACCAGTCTATGCCGTTGGTCGACAAGGTGACCGCACCCCGGCTACCCACCGCAACAAACCGTCCGCTACCGTAAGCCACGCCGAGCAGCCTATCAGACTGCGGCAATGGGTTTCGCTGAGTCCATCGATCGAGAGGCTGACTCGGGGTTACCGTCACGGTGGCCACCAGACTTGTAGCGTTCCCCAGTCTGTTGCTGGAAATGAAGAAATAGTCACCCACGTCAGCCATTGAAACGTCACGAAGGATGAGTTGAGAACTCGCGTTCAAAGGCAACCCCACGCGGGCACCGTTCCGGAACAGGGAGAAAGTGGCTGGAGGAGCCCCTTCATTCAAATTTTGAAACAGTAGCGTGGCGATACTCCCCTCCACCGCCGAAACAGGGAGAGGTCCGCCACCGAAGGACGGAGCGAAGGAATTCCCTTTGACCGTAATCGGCGGGCTGGTCGCGGTTCCGTTGGCATTGCTGACCACGACTGAATAGGTGCCTGATTTCCCGTCGTTGATGTCAAACAAGATCAGAGTCGCATTCGTGGCACCGGGCAGGTCCACCCCCTTAAACCGCCATTGATACGAAGGAGGCGGCCATGCAGCGGCTCCGACGACGAGCACATTGTCGGATCCGAGAGAAGTCTCTAGGATTGTAGCCTGGGTCGGGTTGATGATCACGGGCGCACTGGGAATGGGAGACTGAGGCACATAGACTGTCAGAGTCGCCACCGTGCTCGTGGCGATCACGCCGCCTCCGCCGCTGGCGACCAAAGCATACAGCCCCGATAAGTTTGTCGTGAGGTCGGTAAATCCGAGCCATGCGTTTGTTGCGCCTGGAATGGACAGACTGTTGTGCGTCCACTAAAATTGGATCGGCTGGGCAAGACAGGGCGGTAGCGACTCAAAGTATCTCACGAGGTTGGTGCTGCTGCTCTCGGGGAGATTCAACCCAAAAGGTGCGCTGATGGGAAAAGCGGGCTCAATGAGCGGGAGCTTTAGCTCCACAATATCATTTCCCACCGCCACATATCTTGAGTTGCCAGAGGCAATCGCCCTGATCGCCATCGAGGGAACCAAGGGGAGGCTGCTCCAGGTCGCACCGCCACTCCTGGAGAACCAAAGCTGACTGCTCGAGCCGGACGGAGAGGCTACTAGCAAAGAACAGTCTGCGACCGCCAACACATCCGCTCGCCCTTGCGGAGGAAAAACCGGACGCCAAGTCAGTCCGTCTGCCGAGAACAATGCCTGTTGGTAGGAGCTGATCTGGTTCCCGTAGTCGTCACGCCGGTAATATTCGACTGCCAATGCGAACTCGCCACCACCGTAGGTCATAGGACCGATGGCTTGCCCATTCCTCCCCCCCCACGGCCCCGGTGGTTCCTAGCTCTTTCCAGTTGAGACCCTCCATGGAGGTGAGGAATAAATTCGCGCCATGCACTCCCCCTACGGCAAGAAACTTCCCATCCCCATAGGCAACCGAGTCCAGCGTGCGGTCTGGGGGCAGGAGTGCAGCGGTCGCGCCAAGCGTGAGTAGCAGAAACCAAACGAAACCCAGCCAACGGGCAATGGGAAATTGAATTCTCACAGGGGACTCCGTCAATAGCGCTAGCAAGCACTTAGCGCAAGATAAAACACGGTCAAGAGCAGCCATTGGGTATGATTAAAAGTGGGTGAGAATGGAGTCTCGCATTTTCGAAGAGGTGGGACGGGGATGGGCCGATACGGCCCACGCTACAGAACTGCAGCCCGGCTTCTGTAGCGTCGTCCGTATCGGACGATTCGGGACGGGAATGGAGGATGAGAAGTTCAGAGCCCAGGTCTTTTTTGCGTCTCTTGCGCCTTTTCGCGGCTAAACCCGGCCCTGCCCGTTTCCGAGACAGGGATGAGCGTTTACCTCGGAGTGCGCGGAGGGGAGGGGGAACCTGTTCCGAGAACCTACTTCTGTCGGGACATCGCGGCCGCTGAAGTGGGCGGCGCTCTCACGAAGACGCCGCTACCGGTGTTGAGCTTCTTCTTGGGCCTGCCCACCGGTCCCCTCCGTGCTATCCGCGTCAGCCAGTCAGGTTGAAATCAATCACAGGCAATCGATCCCAGCCACTGTTCCAAAATCTCATCACGCGTTGTAATGGGTGCGAACAATCGAATCTTCGTGAGCTCGCCGGAGTGCTCGCAATAGCGCCACGCCAACAGACTCTTGAAAAAGATCTGATCCGTTGTGCTTCCCCCGTAGCCAAACCGATCGTTCGCGAAGAGCAGAAAGGCTACCTGAGATCCATCCGAGATTCGCTTTGGGCGAAAGGCGGCCTCGGTCACCACGCGATTCGAAATATCTCCCGGATAGGGTGACAGCGCATTGGCATAGAGTGCCTCCAGACCCATGATTCCATCCTCGATCAATCGATGTGCGGACTCAGCCTCCAACCCATCCAGTCGTTCCAGCTTCAAGATGCCTAGTGGATTCGTCGCCGTAATCATGGTGGCAGAGCGGCGTGTCGACTCTTCGGTCGGAACAAAGCCGAAAAGTCCCGACCCTCGCAGCGAGCCGGCCCATAGAGGCGGAGGGTTCTCGGCACCAGAACGGTTTCGAAGGTGATGGCATCCGGTCAAGCTGAGCAACCCCCAGAAGAGAAGAACCACCGAAAGGCAAACGCGCATTGATATTCTCGGAGATTCTCGTTTCGCAGTTAGCACAAAACACATGGATCAAACTGCGTGGTTATCGAACTGCCCGGGAAAGACGAGGGCTTCGTATCGTTCCGTGATCGAGCCGTTCGCTGCACGAACTCGGTCCGCGCGGAAATCAGCCAACCCGCCCATTTCCAAAACCTCCAGACGCCGATTCCACGTGGGGGGTCAAGAACCCCAGTGGATTGCCGTATTCAGTGCCTTGAGGCCCCATCGCTCGCCCTAACCGAGCGGGGTGACTTAAAAATCCGCCTCCATACTTCAGAGTGACATTGGCAAATAAGTTTCGAGTTCCGCTGAAATGGCCAATCGTGTTATCCACATACAGAACCTCCACCGCGGGGCGAAGCACGTCCAGCAACATCTTGAATCTGAACTTCAGCAAGGTAGTTCCAGCCCCACTGCACTCCGCGGTAGGAGAGTTTTTCCGTAAGTGATGTCATTTCCAGGACTGGCCTGAACAAGCCCGCCACCGAATCCCAGCCCGAATGGAAACCGATACTCACCCTGGAACTCCCAATCCCTGCGAGTGTTCGAATGCACACTCAAGCCACCCAGAATGAGATCCCCGTATGACGGCAGCGCCGCAAGGGGGCGAACATAGCCCCCCGCAAAGTCTGTCATCGCCGCGCCAGCGGGATCCAAGCGTCCCAACCCGCCCTTAAAAACGGGTGTCCACCCGAAAAAGTTGTATTGGTTTTCCGACGGGCGGTGTTTGTAGAGAAAGTCCAACTTTCCGGGAGCGAGCAGCGCATTCGTGCTTTAAAAGCCCCGCTCCCACGACACCCATGAAGGTTCGCTCAAGGGTAGGATCGGTCCGTTTTCGGCCGCGCCCAGGCAGCAACAGGTTGCAAACACCCCAAGCAGGCTGAGGCCAAAACGACGAACTAAAGGGTCACTCTTCATGGTAAGTAAACATGGCTGTAGGGGGTTGCAATAGGGGAATGGTCTGCCGGAAAGGTGGTCTACCCGGCTTTGAGAAATCAATCTGCATTTACGTTGGTTGTCTTCTGGAGCCGTATCGGCCCATCCCCCGCCCCGATCGTCCGATACGGACGACACTACAGAAGACGGAAACCGCGTCAGCGAGCGCGAACTGCCGTTCTGTAGCGTGGGCCGTATCGGCCCATCCCCCGCCCCGATCGTCCGATACGGACGACACTACAGAAGCCGGAAACCGCATAGGGGCACACGGAGTGCGAAGGAAAAGGCTCAGCTGAGTTGATTCCAATTTTGGATCATGAGTTCTCTTCCAAGCGGGTCCGACTTTTTTGCGATTCCTGCGCCTTTTCGCGGCTAAACCCAGCCCTGTGGTTCTCCCGTCGTGGCGGTGACCCGGAAGAGGAAGGGACGGGTTCAGAAGGACGGATGGACGCTGGGTGCGCGGATGGAGCA
>JAYTTC010000436.1:0-5397 GCA_043745255.1 Verrucomicrobiales bacterium | reverse complement strand
TTCGGGAAGCGGTTTAAGTTGATCGCTGGTTCGTTCGAACTTATCGAACAAAGCCTGAACGGTTGATACCTCATCGCGAAGTTCCTGAGTGTCACTTCTGGTCGCCAGTTTACTCAGCCGGCCCAAGCCACCTCGCAAGGCGGCGAGTTCCTCCTGCAGTTCGGAGTAGCTGGCGGCTTGCTGACGCAGAAGGTCGCCATGAGAGGATTGGTAGCGAGTGGCCAAACAGCGCCACTGCTCGCAGGAGCTGCGAAGGGTTTCTTCGCTCTTGCGACGCGGGGTGGTATCGCGAAGGACGATGAGATGGCAGGACCCGATGCAATCCGGCGTCACTGAGAACTCGAGATCACCGACCTCGCCTCCCGCTCGAACATATTGCATCGCCCCCTCCATCAAGCCGTCCTGTCGCCAGCGCTGCCAGCGTCGAGGCCAGTCCTCGGGCGCAACAAGAATCTCGGTCAGTCGTTTAGCCTTGAGCTGCTGAAGCGAGCGGCCGAGCAAGGTCGACGCGGCGGCGTTCGCAGCCAGGCATCGAGCTTGATCGTCCACGAGGAGCATCGCCTCGAGGGAGTGATCAAACACGGAACCATAGCCACGGCCGCCCACTCGAGACGCGGCTTCGAGGCGCTGCCGCTCAACTATGTGTTGAATCACGCGAGCCAGGAGGGAAGGTTCGATCTGGCCTTTGACCAACACATCGCGAGCCCCTGCGGCAACGGCGTGCTGGCCGAGTGTGGGATCATCCACACCGGTCATGATGACTACCGGCAACTCAGGGGCCGCCCTGTGAAATCGCTCGAAGGTGGACAAGCCGGTACTGTCCGGCAGATTCAGATCGAGAAGCAAAAGATCGATTCCTCCGCGGGCAAGGATCTCCAGACCGCTGGCCATCCGCTCCGCACACACCAGGTCAAAGCGATCATGGAGGTTGGCACAGAGCCCCTCACCAATCGCCCGGGCATGGGCCAGGTTATCTTCAACGAGCAGGACCTTGATAGGCTTGTTATGCATCCAGAAAATTTTTCTTAGCGCCGTCCGACTCGTTGTCTTTTGGCTTGAGGTTGTCCTTATCCTTCTGCAGCTCCTGACGGACACGCTGCGAACACTCAGGACAAACGCTATGGCTAAACCGAACATCGGCGTGGTTCACGATATAGTTCTCCACTTGATGCCAGTAATTCCCGTCGTCTCGAATTTTTTTGCAGTAGCAGCAGATCGGCAACAACCCCTGCAACTGCTTTTCTCGAGTGATGGCCGCTTCCAGTTGAAGCACACGCTCGGCCAACTGATTTTGAAGCTCCACAATTCGCAAGCCTGCCATGACCCGAGCACGAAGTTCCTCCTGGTTGAAAGGCTTGGCAATGTAGTCGTCAGCACCTGCATCAAGTCCGCTAACCACATCCTGTTTGTCTCCCTTCGAGGTCAACAAGATGATGTATTTCGAGATGGCACTTTTTTGCGCGCGCACTTCGCGGCAGATCTGCGGACCTGTCAGACCCGGCATCAGCCAGTCGAGGATCGCCAGCTGGGGACTGTCGGGCAGCTGCAGAAGCCTGAGCGTTTCGGTCCCGGATTCCGCCGCAACGATCTCATGACCCCATCGCTTGAGCACTCGCTCCAGCAACCAGCGGGACGTCACATCGTCATCCGCGATGAGAATCCTCACGCTGCTTCCTTCCGTCGGAATTTACGAAGCTCGGCAGCCACCTCCGCCACAGCACGCTCCAACGCGTCACACAGCGCGATGGCCGAATCGGTTTCCCCTTGCTTGCAAAAATGCTCCATGTCCCGAGCAATATCGGTCGCCTTTGCTGATACAAAGTTGCCCACAGCTCCTTTGATCGTGTGCACCGCTCTCTGCAATAAATTCGTATCCCGCGTCTGGACTGCCGAGCGAACCTCATCCATGCAGACCTGATAATCCTCGAGAAAAATGTCGACCACCTCATGAAGCAGGCTGGTATCACCCTCCATCCGTTCGAGCGCAGCCGTGAGATCTACCAGCGGAGGCCCACCTGCGGGACCCACGTTCATTGGGGACTGATTTGGTTCCGACAACATAGTTACCTATCTTCTCGAGCAACAACGACCCTGAATCTCAGCGTCAACACCGCAACAAAGCACTTGTCGTTCCCTTCGATCATGGCGAAAGAATGAACCCGCTCTTAAGCCTGGCCTCAAGGAGGTGCCAGGACACGCGAAGGTTGAGATCGAACCGCACGAAGGGGAGATCGGCAGGAAGCGAAGAAACTACAGCTAGAATTTATTCAGGCTGGAGGACGGCGAAGGAGGATGGGAATTTACGCTTCTAGCTCTTGCCGACGGCGATCAAGCCCAGCTTGTGGCGCTTGAGAAGCAATTCGACCTGCTCGCGCTCCAGCAGCAGCGTCCGATCTGCCTCGAAGGCGAGGATCGAGATTCCAACTCGAGCGCAGCACTCAACGGTGGAGGCCCCGACGCAAGGAATGTCGAAGCGCAAATCGTGGTGCTCCTTGGCGACTTTGACCGCGATCGCCCCACCCGTCTTCCCCGCAAGCTCCCCTCCGCGCGTCAGGCAGCGATCGGTTCCCTCGAAACCCTCAACGGCCAAAATGGTTCCCTGTTTGACGACCACTGTCTGCCCAATTTCGAGGCGAGATACCTCTTTGGCGATGCGAAACCCGAAAGCGACCGCTTCCTCCTCTTCTCGATTCAAGGAACGTCCCAATCGAAAAGATCTGTCGGGCATCATCGGGCGAAGCCAGGGCGTCGCTTCCACGAGGAGAACCCCTTCCTTCGTAAGCTCCTCCCCAATGGCTCCGAAAATGGAATGGGCATTCTTTTCCTTAAGGCCCCACAGCAACTTCACCGCACGAAGATCAGGACGTAAATCAAACAAGTTCTTGGGAGCGATCTGCCCGACCATGACGCATCGATGCACCCCTCGATCCTTAAATGCCCGGATCAATCGGTCCAATTGGCCTACCCGTAGCCACACCATTTCGTCCACCAAACTGGCCAGCGCAGGGTCCGTCTCGCCCTCGAAACCGACCGCCACCAGTCGGAGAACACCCATGGCTCGCGCTTCGCGAGCGAGAGCCAGCGGCAGTGCGCGACTACCGGCAATAATTCCAAGAGCTTCGCTCGAACCAGACATCGCTCGTCAGCCTAGCAGTCGAGCTCACTTAGGCCAGCCCGGAACGAAGATCGCGAGTTCAGCTCAAGTTACGGCACCAGCATCCGATGATTGAGAAGGAACGTCGTCCCTGGACCTCCGCGCGGATAGCCCGGAAGCTGCAATAAATGGTCTCGATAACTGTGACAGTGACTCACCTCTGCCGAGCATCTCGCTCCAGGAGCGTAAGGCTGGCTCCAATGCTCTACGCATTGGCGATGGGATTCTTCCTCGGCTACGCTGCTCTCGCGGGTGCAGGAGGGGCAGATCCAGAAATTGCGTCGCACGCGCCATCGCGCCCGGAGATCGCCCCCCTGAAAAGCCAATCTCACTGGATCACTTTCTTCTGCGTTCTCACTCTTTTCGCTGCGGGCTCGCTGGTCGGGTATCAATGGTGGCTGCAACGATCCGCAGAGGGAGAATCGGACAATCCGTTCCGACCGATTTCCCTAACCCCCATTCGACGAGGATTCCGATCGAGTGACACCTCGCGCACGCCCAAACCACAGTCCCTGCAACAGGTCATCGGATCTGCACCCAAGTCCGCTCCACCTGCCGCGCCAGCCCCACCCTCAGCGGAGCAGTTCATCTACGCGGCAGCGCATGATCTTCAGGAGCCTTTGAGAAAAATCAGGTCCTTTGCCGATCGTCTTGAGACGAAGTTCAAGACGGCATCGGTCGAGGGTGTCGGAGCGGACATCGATAGCATCCGGCACACCCTCGGTCGCATGCAGGGAATGTTGGACAGCTTGCTGAGCCTGGCACGGATCCAGGGTAGAGGTGCGGTCTTCGAGACCGTCGACCTCGGAAAGATTCTCCGCGATGTCATCACCGATCTCGAGACACGCGTTTCGGAAACCCAGGGGCAGATCTCCATCAGTGGGACACCCCCTGAACTCGCGGGCGATGCGGTCCAACTGCAACAACTGCTTCAGAACCTCATCGGCAACGCGTTGAAATTTCACCGCACTGATGTGCCGCCCAAGGTTCAGATTTGCGTCAGTGTCGTGGAGGATCTTCCCGTGAACGCTCACAACACCGATCGATCCTGGTGCGAGATCACGATTCAGGACAACGGGATCGGATTTGAAGAGGTCCACTGGGAGCGGCTGCTGCGAGGGTTCCACCGGCTTCAGGGACGAGACCAGTACCCTGGCACCGGTCTGGGACTGTCGATCTGCCGCAGCATCGTGGACCGACACCAGGGATCTATCAGCGCCCGCAGCGTGCCGAATGAGGGTTCCACATTTCTTGTACGGCTGCCCATGCGGCAATACGCGCGCTCGGGAGATACCACCCTTCTCGCAGGCCCAAGCGTACGAGACGGGGTCGTCGGTTTCTGGCCAAAGCAATCCACAACGTCACCCAAACACTACTGAGCGATGATATCGAACTAGGTCGCCATGCACTCCGTCGCACCAGTCCAAACCCTGAGGCTCCTCATGATCGAGGACGATCGGGAGGACCATCTGCTCACTAAGGAGATGCTCGCGGAAGTGCAGAGCACGCAATATGAGTGCGACTGGGTGGGGACCTTCGAGGCAGGGCTCGAAAAACTGGGACGAAACGAGCATGATGCTTGTCTGGTGGACTACCGAATCGGAGGGAAAACCGGCATCGATTTGCTCAACATGGCACGGAGTCATGGGTGTGGGATTCCCATTCTATTGTTGACCGGCCAGCGCGACGAGGCGGTCGAGCGCGAGGCCATTCGGGCGGGCGCTGCGGACTATCTGATCAAGGGCATCGCGGACGGTCGGAGCATCGATCGGGCGATTCGTTTCGCGCTCGAACGTCGCATCCAATTCATGCGCGCTACGGAGGGAGAAACCCGGCTTGCCGCGTTCGCTGCCGATGTCGGCCGAGCTTTGACGGGTCGAGGAACCGTCCCGGAGATCCTGGCGCCCTGTGTCAAAGCGATGGCGCGATACCTGACCATTCAGCTGGCGCAGATTCATGTCTTCGATCCGAAGCGTGGTGAATTGGACCTCACCGCGTGGGCAGGATTACTCTCAGAAACGCCTCCCGAAATCATCCCTGCCGCCATCGATTTCATCCACGGGGAGCCTTTTCTGAGCTGCCCGGCCAGTGAGGATCATCGATTGACCGATGTTGACTGGCTGGAGAAGAACCACATCGTCAGTGCGATCACCTACCCGTTGATGATCGATGAGCATCTCCTCGGATTGATCACTCTCTACGCGCAGACCGCACTTACAAGCCTGGTCATGCGGGAGCAGATC
>JAYTTC010000435.1:0-5406 GCA_043745255.1 Verrucomicrobiales bacterium | reverse complement strand
GGAGCGGTGGCAGCTCTGCCCGGTGGGCCGGTGGCAGTGGGAGGAAGTTTCACGGTGTTGAATGGTTTTAACCGCTATCGCTTCGCGTTGTTGGGCGTCGATGGAAATTTGCCTGCCGAGGACGTCCAGTGGAATCAGTGGACTGCCGCGAAAAATGGGAATGACCATTGGTATGCTTTGACGCGGCGGCCGCAGACATGGAGCGATTCGGAAAGGGAAGCAGCGCAGTCTGGCGGCCATCTTGCCAGCGTAGGCGATGCTGCAGAGGAGGCTTTCCTCGAACGCACCTTCTTGACCGGCCCGAATCGTCTGCGCCCATTTTGGATCGGTTTCAACGACGTTGCCTCCGAAAACACCTTCGTCTGGTCGAGCGGAGAGCCGTCTGCGTACGTCGATTGGTTGTCCGGCGAGCCCAACAATAATGGCAATGAGGATTACGCCGCATTCAATTGGTACTTCAGCGTGAACCAGGGTGCTTTCCCGGATCAACTAGGTCGGTGGAACGACGTGGTATTGGCCGGGCCACACGGTTTTGGTCAGGGCGACGGTCCTTTCTTCGGCATCATGGAAGTGACGGTCAATCCGGGCCAGCCTCCGACGCCAACCAATCGGGTGTGGACCGCATTCAACGACTTTACCGCAGGATCTGGCACCCATCCCAACACCACCACGATCCATGTGTTTACCAACCACTCAGATTTCTTGCGTGATATTCAGACCGGTGTTGGCCTGCCGGTGAGCCTCACCCTCGAATCGTTTGGGACGACCGGCGGACCACTCTCCGCCAACCCCGCAGTCGGGACGCCCGCGCGGAATGTGTTTGGTGGATTTGTGGATTTTTCCTCAGGCACGACCGGAACGAATCAATCCATCGAATTGGATGCCGCTGATATTGCGACCTACCGGTTCACCGGACTGGATCCGACTCGGCAGTATCGTTGCCTCGGCACCGCGATCCGCGGCAACGATGCCTATACGAATCGGTGGACGGTGGTGGAAATCATCGGGGCAGCGAACTTCTCTGCCTCACACACTCCGGGAGTGCTCACAAGCAACCAGGTGCCGTCACTTCGTGCTACGGAGGCGCTTCTTAACACAGGCCGGAACCACACGGTCAAGTCCGGCGACTTCGTTGGATGGGTCGATATACAACCCTCGGCAGAGGGCACGTTCACCCTGTTTTGCCGCCAATACAAAGGGCAGATCCCCGGTGGCACCTCGGACGGCCTTCGGGCTTACGCACTGACTGGCCTCGCGCTGGAGCTTCAACCCATCGCGCCGCAACCGCCGCGCTTGGTGCGGCAACCGGTGGACGTGTTCGTGGTGGAAGGAGGCAGCACATTGTTTCAATCGGCAGCGCTGGGTACCGGGCTCATCACCTATCAGTGGCGGCGCAACGGAGCAGACCTGGTTGGCGAGACTCGTCCTGAACTGCGCATCCAAAACGTCCAGTCGGGCGATCAAGCCTCCTACGAGGTGTGGGTCGGCAACCGAGTGGGGAGCGTCACCAGTCAGCAGGCCAAGTTGACCCTCGTGGTGCCACCCTTCCTGATCACTCAGCCTTCTCCGCAGACCAACGAGGTGGTTGAGGGCGGTAGCGCCACCTTCGTGGTGGAGGCGGGAGGCACTCCGCCGCTGAGCTACCGGTGGCAGCGCAACGGTACCTCGCTGACAAATTTCATTCTCAACTCAAACCTCTCCGTCTTCACCTTGGCCCATCTGCCCTACAACTCGCCTGCGCGGATTCAGGTGGTGGTGACGAATCTCTTTGGGTCTGTCGTCTCTGCCCCTGCCTGGCTTGTCGTGATGCTTGATGCCGACCACGATGGAATGGGCGACGAGTGGGAGGTGAGCCATGGGCTGAATCCTGGCAGTGCACTCGATGCGTTGGTGGATGGGGACGGAGACGGTTCGAGTAATCTTGCGGAGTTCATGGCGGGCACCAACCCGACGAACGGCACCAGCGTGCTCCGGTTGGAGGTGTCGGTTGTAGGAGTGGGGACGGACGTGGTTTTGCGCTTTGAGGCTGCGGCGCAGAAATCTTATGTCATGGAGTACCTCGAGGCACTTGGATCACCCGGCTGGCAGAGCATGGCGATCGTCAGAGCCGAGAATGCTACGAGGACGGTTGCGATCACTAATTCGCCCGCCGTCGGCGCGGGCCAGCGCTTCTATCGGCTGCGTACTCCGGCTTGGCCCTGTATGTGCCTGTCTGGAGCGGCATCGGGGGAGTTGGTTTCCCTAACCCCCGCCGAGGACGCTCGCATCATGGCGTACGGTGCCATCGACGGCCTCTCCCCGTACCTCTCGGTTTACCACAACGGCGGGAACATCCAACGCACGGTGGTCCGATTTGACCTCGCGACGATCGGCGAGGGCACGTCCCTCACTCATGCAACCTTCAAGATGTTCGCCGATGCCGCCCTCTGGCCGACCGGAAACCCAAACAGTCTGGGGATGGAGCTCTATCGGGTCACTCAACCGTGGACCGAGACGGAAGTGAGTTGGCGGAACCGCGCTTCCGAGGTTCCTTGGGCTGTGGCCGGAGGAGATTATGCTGGCGTGTCGAATGTCCCCGACCTCGCCCCGTACGCGACGAACAACACGGTCCTGCCAAACTATTACCATGCACTGTCCCCAGTGGAGCTGACCTGGGACGTAACGGGATTGGTTCGCGAATGGCTTAACGGCGCTCAGCCGAACTACGGCTTACTCCTACTCTCGGCTCAGGGGAATGGGCTCCATTTCCGCTCCCGCGAGACGGGTAGTTCGATCCCCGTGTTGGAGATTCAATTTGCCAGTGCTGATAACTGTATCCCCCCACCCTCGGGCCTCGTTGCTTGGTGGCGCGGGGAGAATAGCGCGCTCGACTCGGCCGGTGCCAACCACGGCGAGTTGCAGAACGGGGTGAGCTTCGAAGCGGGCCGGGTCACCGCAGCGTTCAGTTTCGATGGCGTCAATGATGATGTGCGTTTGCCCACGACGGAATCCCTGAACCTGGCCGGTTCAATGACCTTGTCCTTGTGGGTCAAGCCGACAATGTTGCTGCCCACCCCCGGTCAGGATTACCTGTTCAGCGATTTTGGCCCGGGAGCTACCGGATCCCAAGGATCACTGGGCATTCTCAAGACGGTCACGGTCGATAATCGGATCTTTTGGTATCAAACTTTTGCTTCCGGAAGAGACCAGCAACTTCACGGAGTCACCCCCTTGACGCCAGGTCAGTGGCATCACATTGCGGTCGTGCGCGATGACGGAGCGAAGTCTGTTCGGCTTTATGTCAACGGAGTGGAAGAAGCCTCCGCTAATTACGCCGGTCAGATCGTGGCGGGTCCCCCACCTCAACGGTTCCTGGGTTCATCGGGGCCGGATTACAACGATTTCTTTGAGGGCCAAATGGACGAAATCGCTCTCTTCAACCGTCCTCTTTCCCTCAACGAAGTCGTCGACCTCTACGCCGCCGGTAGTGTGGGGATGTGTACGAATCTGCCACCGGTGATCAGTGCCCAACCCCAATCGCAGGCGCACTCCATCGGAGGCTCGGCCGAATTCGCTGTCGCGGTCACCAGTTCTGGGCCAGTAACGTACCAGTGGCTGTTCAACGGCGCTAACATCGCCGACGGGCTGACGGTCTTCAGTGAGGCGTTTGAAGGCTACGCTCCCGGCAGCAATCTGATCGGACAGGGCGGATGGACGGCATCTCCTGAATTTCCTAATAGTGTGCTTCCCATCAACTCCGGCGCATTCCTGCCCACGAGGACGCTGGATGGCCAGTCGCCCATCGGTTCCGGACAAATGCATCTCGCGCAACATCCCACGTTCGGAGATCCCGCGGGCATCAGCACGCTCCGATTCACGGCGTTTCCAACGCTCACTCCGAAACGCACCCACAACTCGGAAGTCACCTGGGATTCCGACACTAATGGGTTTTCGTCAGGCGCGGCTTGGTACTCTTCCAGTTACATCGGTGGAACTCAGACCGTTCCGTGGTGGGGTTTTCTGGCCCCGACCAACAGGGAGTTTCGCGTTTTTGGCGGGTTCGATGTCCCGGCGCATCTCGCCATCGTGGCGGATGGCGCGGCGGACGAAATCTACGGCACATACGATTTCGGCACAGGTCCGATGGAGACGCCGCGCTTCAAGGTCCCGCACGCCACCATCGCCTCCTTAAACAGCACGCGAGTGTTTGTGGATCATCGCTCCTCTTTCGTGACCGGGATGGAGATCGACGACATCATCGTCAACACCTTCCCGGCAACGCAGCGTTTCAACCCTCGCCTTTCCGGTGCCCTGAGCAACCGCCTCATCATCGCCCATCTCCAACCCCGCGACGTGGGTAACTACCAGGTCATCATCAGCAATGCCTCGGGCAGCGTGACCAGTTCGGTCGCGACTCTGTTCGTGACAGCGTGCCTCGCCGATCCACCCGGCCTGGTAGGATGGTGGCGGGCAGAGGGGGATGCATCCGACAGCGCATCCGGAAATCACGGCTCGCTGCAGAATGGGGCGTCGTTTGCGATCGGCAAGGTGGGGACAGCGTTTCGCTTGGACGGAGTGGATGACTTTATCGCGGTAACGGATCAACCGAATCTCAGGCCCTCCGAGCTGACTCTTTCCGCCTGGATCAAGACGGATCGGTTCGGCAACACGCAGCCCATCCTCTCCAAACAGCACGCTGCGGGGAATTGGAATTCCTACCTCCTGCGAGTGGAAGAGGATGGCTCGATTCTTTTCGGGACTGAAAAGCGAACGAACGACCTGATCGGTGCAGGAATCTCTTGCAACTGGAAGACGAGTCCCGTGAGCACGGGCTCATGGATCCACGTCGTCGCTACCTGGCAAAACGCCACGGGAGGATCAAACGACTGCCGCATCTACATCGACGGAGCACCGGTCGCGACGAGTGCCTCCTTATCCGGCTATGGCCCGGGGTTCGTCCCCGGTTTCAGCAACGACCCCGTATTCATTGGCCGAGATGGCAGCGCGGAGTTTTTCTTCAGTGGCATGATTGACGATCCGGCCATCTGGAATCGGGCTTTGGCCCCGAACGAGATCGCCGATCTCTATGCAGCCGATAGCGCGGGGATGTGCTTCCAGGGGCAGAATCTGGTGCAGAATGGCAGCTTTGAGGACGGAGTCAGCCCGCCGGTGAATTCGTACCGACCCCTTTCGAGCGGCGACACCTCCATTGATGGCTGGGTCGTGTCTTCTGGGCGAATTGATTGGAGTGGAACACCTTGGTTCCCGAAGGACGGTCAGATGTCCGCGCAACTCGTCGGGGATGGCTCGGCTATCAGTCAGACGTTTTCTACGGCAGTAGGCCAGATCTACGAGGTCAGCTTCTCTCTTCAGCCCTCGCTTCCCGTAACAACACCTGTCACGGTGAAAGTTACCCTGGGCAGTTCG
>JAYTTC010000434.1:0-5411 GCA_043745255.1 Verrucomicrobiales bacterium | reverse complement strand
AGAACAAACGCGGTCATGACATAGGCGAGCACCGGCATCATTACCACGGTCATGATGAGCGGCAGCAGCGCTTTGATTCCACCCCCGCCGCCGCTGGGTGCGGCGGCGGGAGCGGCGGGCGGTGGAGACTTGGCCTCGGACATATTCGAATTCAGCGGAGTTGAGGATTAACGTTTGAGGTTCACCAGCTCCTGCAGGATTTCATCGCTGGTAGTGATGACGCGCGCATTGGCCTGGAAGGCTCGTTGCGTGATGATCATGGCGGCAAACTCATTGGCGAGATCGACGTTCGACAACTCGAGAGCCCCTGACTCGATGACCCCGAGACCGTTGGTACCCGGAGAGCTGGCACCGCTGGCAGCAGTGCCCGTTGTGAGCGGACCCGCGGCACCCAAGCTCGAGTAGAGATTGTTCCCTTCTTTGGTGAGCGCGTTCGGATCGCTGAATTTCTGCAGCAGAATCTGTCCGCGAACGTACTCCGTGTTATCGGAGAGCCTTACCGTAACCTTACCATCGCGTGCGATGGCATAGGAAGTGACGGTCGCAAGAGGATCTGAGGTGGCTGGACGGCCGGTGCCATCCACAACGATATCTCCTTCGGTGGTCAGCGCTGAGTCCGTAAATCCTTGAATATGGTGACCCTCGTTAGTGACGAGGCGGGAGCTCTGATCGAGACGAAAATCGCCAGAGCGCGTGGCAAACTTGGAAGAACTGATCGGATCTCTGACCACGAAGAAACCGTCGCCCGAGAGCGCCAAGTCCGTCTGCGGACCCGTCCGTGTGATGGCTCCTTGGGTGAACTGACTCTTGATTGAGCTACCGATAGCGCCGGAGCCCACCTGAATCGAATCCACGTTGCTGGTGGTACCGGTGCCCGCAGTTGAGCCGCGGTAGGTCTGGCTGAAGGCGTCCGCGAAGTTCATCCGCGCCGACTTGTAGCCAGTGGTGTTGACGTTGGCGATGTTGTTACCGATGACGTCCATTCGTTGCTGGAATAGCTGCATTCCACTGACGCCGGACATGAGTGAACGAACCATACGACTTTATTTGGGACTAGTTTTGTTGAGCCTGACGGATCCCGAGAACTGAGCTCAGGGCATACGGCTGGCCGTTGACTACAATTTTAGGCGTCCCTGCGCTGACCGTGACGGCGCTGACAACGCCGTGGGTCGTGGCATCCTGACCGTCCTGCAGATCCACCGTTCGCCCGATGAGCGAGTTGGCCTGCAAAATCTGATTATCATTATGCAAATTGGTGATTTGCGTGGTCATCTCCTTGCTCTGCTCCAAGGTGGTGAACTGCGCCATCTGCGCGATGTACTCCGTATCTTTCATCGGGCTCATCGGATCTTGATTGGTGAACTGAGTGACGAGGAGCTTGAGGAAATCATCCTGCCCCAGGTTCTTCTGCGGCACGCGCGGATTGGCTTCCACGGGCGTGTAGAGGCTGTTACTTGAAGCGATGGGAGCGGTGGCACTCATAGGAAGGTATCGGTTACGCCCAGGATTCCCACGGTGCGCCAGCCGCAACGGAGGACGGGGAAGGTTTGGAGTTCGATCTGCCTGCGTGCTCCGAAACGGAGGCCGGCACCTGGACAAAACCTGGAACATCGTCGGGCCGGTTCTGAAACGGGCTGCGTTGGCCTGAATCTGAGTTTGCGGAACCAAACCGCGAGTCGAAACCATGACCCGGATTCTGCGGCGGTTCCTGACCGGACGCGCCGGCCCCGGATCGCGAAGAGGGATCCCGCTGGGGATCTCCGGAAGCAAAGCTCATGGCTGTAGCGGACGCCAGTCGCGAGTCCAGCACCGGGTTCCCGGCGGACGCACTCAGATCGACGCGCGTCTCAGCCGAAGCCTGAGCTCTGGGCAACGTAGGCAACGAGGAAGTTTCCAGCCCCATCAAATTTACGCCGTGCTGCGACAGGGACTGCTGCAACGTTCCCCAAGAGTCCTGCAACGCCGCGGAATCACCCCGTTCCATCCGCACATGAACTTCGATGCGACCGTCGTTGGACCGCAGCTGAATGGAAAGTTCAGTGTTCGAGTCGGGTCGCAGGATGACCGTCATCGAGGTGGGTGTCTGACTTCGAAACTCGAGCACTCGCGAAAGGATCTGATCTCGCAAGGCACCCACCGAATCGACTGCGGAGTTCCGAGGCGCCTCTGCTTCGGACACCGAACTGGCATCGGTGGCGCTGACCTCGAGGGACGCTGCCTGGGTGCCAACGAATGCCTGTTGAGCGGGATGTTCTTGCTGAGATCCGCTTTCAGGATCCTGCTGCCGACGAGCCACACCCGCCGCGGCGCTCCCTGCCCTAGTGACGAGGGATTCAACCGATGAATCTGCCCCGGCGACGGGCCGGACTGCGGCACTGGCTGAGGATGATTCTGTTTTCATTACTGCGGCTCTTATAGCATCGGATGTGCCACGAGCATTGGAGAGAGGCACGGTCGCTGGGATCACCGGCGCAGTGACCGCAGCGTCCACCGATTCCTTCTGGAGGGAGGGGCTTGGGAGGGTGTTCGAAGCCAGGGAAGAAGGGGCAGCCTGCGGGGTCATCGCTTGCTCGAGGGCGGAAGACGTGAAAGGGCTGGATCCATTGGCTGCTTCGACTGCCTTTGGTAGCGAACCGACCGAGGCTGAGACCTGCTCAACGTCTCTTGGAATAGGTGCGAAGGCCGCCATCGCAGCAGAGGACTCCGAGGTAGGAGAGAGCTCCGGAGACGGACTCGGCAGGTTTGACCCAGCAGGAACATTCGCCTGCTCAATTTGCCGGGCATCGCCAGTCGGCCAGGTAGAGTTTGCCGTAGTCGCAGGAGTTACCAAGATGGGAACGGAGTCACCGGCAGTGTCGGACGCTTGAACCGACAGCGCGGTGCCTGGGGTCGGACTGGGCTCCGGAAGCCACATGGCGCTGGACGCGAGCAGGAGCCATTGAATGGCCTCGGCAGAAAGCACGGCGGGATCCGTTGTGAATGATTCCGTGGGAAGACCCGACGCAGAAGGAGCTTTCTCGGTGATCGGATCAGACTCGGTGGCGGGAGCACTCTCGCTCTCCTGCGGGACCGGCGCGGAGGACCCCAATGACCCGGCAACAGCGCGTGCCTCTACAGAGCCGGAGGACATAGATTCCTTCCGGGCTAACGCGACGCGGCGATCGGTGGTGCGAACTCGATCAGCTTTGGCGTTATCCCTCGCCGGAGCAGCGCAAGCCAAGGAGAGGCGATCGGAGGTGGAGCTGGAAAGCTCCCTCTCGTCGATGGCTACCGCTGTGTTTTGGGGTGTCTCACGCTGAAACTGGTGCGACATCCTTTCTTCAAACGAAGAATCCGTTCGGCGTTTGCCTGACTGCTGCGTGGAGACCGAGGACTGGAGCTCGAGTGTCGAGAGCGACGGAGCGGGAGATGAATTTGTCACCGCAGGGAAGAAGGGGAGACTTGCCATGGTTACGACGTGAAATTGGGGTTGATGAACTACTTAGTGGCACCGGGTGAGCGGTACAACACGAGCCGCAGGCGTTCGGAAATTCCGGCAACTCGCTTGGCATCCTCGAGGGCTGGTTTGGCCATGAGTTCAAGAATGGGAGCGGTCTCCACCTCCTTCATGTGAACCAGCACCTTGATCAATTGCTCATCCTCGAGATTTCGCAGAACGTTCGCCGCGCCTTCCGGCGTCATGGTGGCGTACAACTTGGCCAAACGCTTGAGATTCGCGGTCTCCTCCTCACGCACACGAGTGACGTTTCGATCAAATTCCTTCTGGAGACGACTCACCGCCTGAGTGGCGACTGTCAGTTCCTGCTGCTCCGACTTGAGACGCGCGGCGAATTCCGTCAGCTGCTTCTCACGCTCATCGAGTGACACCTTCTCGGCGCGCAGCTCGGCGATGATTTGGTCGACCTCGGGATTGTTAAAATCCCAGGAAGGCCCGGTGAGCACGGTCTCGCCCGCAAACTCCGATCCCCCCTCGCCTGGCTCCTGGGCGTGGACCGGCAGCACTGCCTTTGGATTCAGAAAGGCAAGGGTGCTCCCGAGATAGGTCGCACAACCGATGAGACAAATTACCCAGCTGGACTGCAAAAACTTCATAGCACTACGGGAAATCTACCCACTCAAACGGCCAAACCTACGGGGCTAGGCCAACAATTCCGTCTCCGGCCTCATTTAGCAGTCCCTGGGCCATAGTTCGTCGACTCACCAACTCATCGAGTGCCTTTTGCTCCAACCGACGCAGATCTGAGTCGTGCCGGACCTTTCGTCCCGCCCGAACCTTCTCCACCGCCTCCCGGCGCTGGCGAGAAACCATGAGCTCGCGGTTGGTTTCATTCAGCGAACGCAGAGTGGCGGAAACCTTCTCGGCCAGCTGTTTCACACGCAATTCCAGAGAAGCCTGCCATGCCTGATGCTGTGCCCAGTGCACGGCGCGGGATTCGGAGGGAATGCGACGTGACTCCAGAGTGGCATCGAGCTCTCCCTGTGCCTCGGCAAGACGATCGAGCGCCTGCCGGTGGGTGAGAGAAGCGCGCGCGAAACGATCTAAAGCTGCCTGCTCCTCGTGTCGGCGAATGGTTGCCACCGCCTCCAGACTAAACCTAAATTGCTTCATCAAACCTCCTACATAGCAAGGATGCTGCCGAACCTTTTCCAGCTAAACCAGCAGGGCAAGGCACCGGGGAAAAGTTTTAACGGCGGACGACACGGATATCGCGGATGGGAGAGGGAAGGGTTCCTAGAAACCGATTCAGACCTGGCGTCGTGGCTGCTGAGGAGAACGCAAAAAAATGTCGTTACCCTGCCCTCGGTCCCATCCGTAGACGCCGTGCACTCCGCAGTCAAAGTCCCTGTCCCCGCCTTTTTTGCTATCTCTGCGCTTTTTCGCGGCTAAGCCCTCGCCCTGCGGTTCTCCCGTCGTGGCGGTCCCGACGTTGCCTGATGCGTCCACGACACGAAGCCGTTATTGATATTGATGCTCATGCCGAACCGCGCGCTCGCAAGCGAATAGGTCGGCCGCGGATTGCCTGGGGTGTGATTTAAAGTGGGTGAGAAAGGAGTCTTGCCTATTCGAAGAGGTGGGGCGGGGATGGGCCGATACGGCCCACGCTACAGAACTACAGCCCGGCTTTTGTAGCGTCGTCCGTATCGGACGATCCGGCCGGGGATGGGCCGATACGGCCCACGCTACAGAACTGCAGCCCTGCTTCTGTAGTGTCGTTCGTATCGGACGATCCGGCCGGGGATGGGCCGATACGACCCACGCTACAGAACTGCAGTCCGGCTTCTGTAGTGTCGTTCGTATCGGACGATCCGGCCGGGGATGGGCCGATACGGCCCACGCTAGTGCGTCTGTGATGCAAATGAAACTAACAGGTGAAAGTCCTAGTCCGGCGAAGACGTATCGTCGGGTAGCT
>JAYTTC010000433.1:0-5421 GCA_043745255.1 Verrucomicrobiales bacterium | reverse complement strand
TGCCGAGAGGGGAGCAGATCGAACGACCTGAAGCCAGTCATTTCGCTCCATCTCGTTATCTCGAGGCGGCTTCAAGCCAAGCATGTCGATAGCCCTGTTTGCGAAAGCTACCCGGGCCCTAATGCGCTTCCCAAAAACCGCTTCTTGTCGCTCCCCTCAGTGGGGCTCTTCGTTTCGCTCCCCTGCCCTAAGTGACCGGGTTTGGAGCTTGGAGGAGATTTGCGGCCTTCTAATTTCAAACTGACCCACTACCCAGCACCCCGGTGCCTTGACTTAGGAAGGCGATTCTAGAATCTTCACGCCCTTATGGCTGACCCTAAGACGAACGAGCTGATGGAAAAAATTGTGTCGTTGTGCAAACGCCGCGGCTTTGTGTTTCAATCCAGCGAGGTCTACGGAGGCATCCAAGGGTTTTGGGATTACGGTCCGCTGGGCACCGAGCTAAAACGAAACGTCAAAGAACTCTGGTGGCAGACGATGACCCGGCTCCGAGAGGATGTCGTCGGTCTCGACGCCAGCATCATCATGCATCCGCAGATCTGGAAAGCGTCGGGTCACGTGGACACCTTCTGCGATCCGATGTGCGACTGCCTTCTCACTCGTAAGCGTTTTCGCGCCGATCAGATCGAGCCGCAGTCAGGCCTGGCCTACCACTACACGGGCGCGAAGGATGCCGTGACGGGCAAGGAGTCCTCCGAAGCGTACTCCGTGCTTCTGCCGCCTGGAAAACATCCGGAAAGCGCTCGCAGGACCGCATCCCAATTCTACGCGGCCCGAGGACTCAGCCAAGTGGGGCTCCTAGGGGAACGAACCGAGAAGGTGGAGAATTCCACCCGATACAATCCCGACAACGGATCACTCCTCACCGAAGCTCGCCCGTTCAACCTGATGTTGAAGACGTATGTGGGCCCGGTGATGGACGAGGACAATGTCGCCTACCTGCGCCCCGAAACCGCACAGGCGATTTTTGTGCAGTTCAAAAATGTCGCGGACACGTCGCGGCAGTCGGTGCCTTTTGGAATCGCGCAGGTGGGGAAAGCGTTTCGCAACGAAGTCACTCCACGGAATTTCACCTTCCGCTCCCGTGAGTTTGAGCAGATGGAACTCGAGTTCTTTATCCACCCGGACGAGGCGGTCGAGGCAATGTTCGGTCGCGTCGCGTCGGTGGCCGAGGACTCCTGGAAAGGCGAACCCGCCGCCAACTGGGGATGGGAAGTCTGGCACAAGTATTGGGTCGAACAACGGGTTCGGTTCTACGAGAGCATCGGACTGCCCCGCACCACCTTGGAAGAATACTGGCAGAAGCCGGACGAACTCGCCCACTACGCCCGCGCAACCGTGGACATCCTCTTTAAATTCCCATTCGGCACTCAGGAGCTGGAGGGCATCGCCGCTCGGGGCGATTTTGATCTCACCCAACACCAGCGCTGCTCAGGCAAATCAATGGAGGTCTTTGACGACAATCTCAAGATCGCGTGGGCCAAGCTCGAGGATACCCAGAAGCAGTCTCTACTGCAGCGAACCCGTGAGGGCCGACTTGCGGTATTGAGGAAGAAAGGGATGGCAGACAACGAGGCCCAGGCCCAGGCCGAGTTGGAAGCCAAGGAATTCCACGAAAAGCTGGCTCGCGGAGCCTTCCTCCCTCACGTCATCGAACCCTCGGCGGGTGCGGACCGACTCATCCTCGCGCTAATCTGCAATGCGTATCAGGAGGAAGAGATCACGGACGAAAAGGGCAAGAAGGACGTCCGCACCGTGCTGCGATTCCATCCCCGCGTGGCACCGGTGAAAGTGGGCATCTTCCCGCTGCTGAAAAACAGACCTGAGCTCGTTCAAAAAGCAATCGCGGTGCGCGATCTCCTGCGGCCCCATATGAATGTGTTCTACGACGATGGTGGAGCCATCGGACGTCGATACCGCCGCCAGGACGAAGCGGGAACTCCGTTCGGCGTCACCATCGATTTCGACACGCTGGGAGAAACACCGTCCTTGAAGGACACGGTGACGCTGCGCCATCGCGACTCAATGAAACAGGAGCGACTGCCCATCGCCGAATTGCTAGGCCGCATCCTTCCCGAGATCCGTTAGAGCTCCGGGGTGGAGCGGTCTCCCCGCATGAACGCTTTCATCTATGCCGCCGGTCGAGGCAATCGACTGGGAAAACTCGTTCAGGAGCGAAACAAGGTGCTGTTCGAGTTCGCTGGCAAAAGCCTCCTCGAATGGCATGTCCTTCGACTGAAAGCCGTCGGAGCCAAGCGAATCTTCGTGGTTACAGGTTATCAATACCCGGCGATGGAGGCCGCGATCTCCGATCTGGCCTCGCGATACCAGATCGAAGCGATCCCCATACGCAACCCAGACTATGAGGAGGGCAGCCTGCTCAGCCTCGCATTGTCCCTACCCGACGTGGAGCAGTCGCGGCCTTTCGCGCTGCTCATGGACGGAGACGTGCTCTACGACGGACAGATGCTTCCGCGCCTCCTCGATTCTCCCGAGCCCACCGCGCTGCTGATCGATCGCGGCTTCTCCGCCGCAGATGATGATCCAGTGATTGTTCCGGTGGAAAACGGTCGACCCTTTGATTTGGTAAAACGCTGGCGCGGGGAAACAACCGAGGTCGGCGAGTCGATCGGTTTCTTCAAGATCGCCGAAGCGGACATCCCCGCGCTCGCTGCCGCAACACGGTCGCGTCTGGTGGGCGAGGGACGGATGGACTCCTACGACGAAGTCTTCCGCGATCTGGTGCGCGACGGCCTCTTTGGTCGGGTGGATGTCACCGGACTCCCCTGGGTCGAGATCGACTTTCCCTGGGATGTCGATTTTGCCACCCACAAGGTCACGCCACAGATTCTAGCGACAGACGCGGAAGCAAATCAGCGGAAGCAGAAGCCCGTCGCATGATCGACACCCTGAAAGCCATCGCCGCCGATGCGGGTCGAGAGATCCTGAGCTATTACGGAAAAGTGTCCTCCAGCACCAAAGCGGACAACTCGCCGCTCACCCAGGCGGACCTAGCATCGCATCGGCTCATCTGTGAGCGACTGCAATCCCTTACCCCGGAGATCCCGGTGCTATCGGAGGAATCCGAAGCACTCGATCTCTCGAGTCGAGCGCCGTGGAATGAGTTCTGGTTAGTCGACCCACTTGATGGTACCAAAGAGTTCCTAAAGCAGTCTGGAGAGTTCACCGTCAACATCGCGCGCGTGCGGGGCGGCCAGCCCATTCTGGGAGTGGTGCACAGCCCCGTGCTGGGACTCACCTACTGGGCCGAGAGAGGGAAAGGAGCCTTCAAGCAGCAAGGCGTGGAAAACGCGCAGCCGATTCGCACCCGCATCCCCCAACTTGAAAAGTTAGTGATCGTGGCCAGTCGCGATCATGCGGGTTCACTCGTGAAAGAGCTCCTCTCGCGTTTCCCTGGCGCGACCCCCTCGAGCATGGGAAGTTCCTTGAAGTTTTGTCTGGTGGCAGAAGGAAGCGCGGACATTTACCTACGCGATGTCCCCACCAGTGAGTGGGACACCGCTGCGGCTCAGTGTGTGGTGGAGGAGGCAGGCGGAGTGGTGATGGATCTCGCCAACCAACCCTTGAAATACAACAAACCAGACCTGAGAAACCCCTCGATCATCACCCTCGGTGACCGCTGTTTCGCCTGGCGCTGATCTGAAGACTGATCGCGACGTCCGCATACGACGATCCCCGCCTCGAATCGTCCAATGCGGACGACGCTACAGAAGCCGGACACCGCGAAATCGACGGAATCTGCGGATTCCTCACGCCGTCTTCTGGCTTTTCAGCAATCCTCGGTTTGCCACATGCTCGCGCTATGCGGAACCCTATCTACGTGGCTCTAGATGTCCCCTCCTCCGAGAAGGCGCTTGCACTGGTGCGCTCGCTCGCTCCGGTAGTCGCCGGATTCAAAGTAGGCAAGGAGCTCTTCGTCTCGGCGGGACCTGACCTGGTGAAAGAAATCCGCGCGACCGGCGCCTCTGTGTTCCTTGATCTGAAATTTCACGATATTCCCAACACTGCCGCCAAGGCTGTCGCGGCAGCCGCGCGTCTGGATGTGCAGCTACTCACGATTCACACCTGCGGCGGACTCGAGATGATGCGTGCGGCCGAGGCCGCAGCGCAGGAGAGCGCTCGATCCACAGGGAAACCCGCACCCGTGGTGCTCGGAGTCACGGTGCTGACGAGCATGGCGACACAGGATCTGAACCAGGTCGGGGTCGCTGGCGACATTGGGCATCAAGTGGAACGCCTGGCCACCTTGGGCAATGAATCGGGCCTGCGGGGATTCGTCTGCTCTCCTCTCGAATTGGCGATGCTGCGGCAGTTCCTCCCCGAGACGACCGAGCTGGTCACTCCGGGCATTCGGGGTGCCGCAGACGTGGCAGGCGACCAGAAGCGCACCCTTAGTGCCAAAGAAGCCATGGAGGCGGGGGCCACTTGGTTGGTGATCGGCCGTCCGATTTACGCCGCTCCCGATCCCCGATCAGCCGCGGAGAGAATCCTCGCCTCAATCGGGTCAGTGTAGGGATTGCCCTCTGGAATTCACTCCCGTAGATTCGCACTCCAATGACATCTGCAGGTACGGTTTATCTGGTTGGGGCAGGTCCGGGTGACCCAGGACTGCTCACCTTGCGTGGGGCTGAAGTGCTCGGCCGCGCAGACGTGGTGGTTTACGACGCCCTCGTGAATCAAGACCTGCTGCGATTGGCGCCGAAGAGCGCGGAGATCATCTTCGGCGGGAAACGATCGCGTGATCACGCCATCCCGCAAGATCAGCTGAACCAACTCCTGGTGGACAAAGCGAAGGCCGGCAAGTGTGTCGTCCGCCTCAAAGGAGGGGATCCTTACGTATTTGGCCGGGGCGGGGAGGAAGCCCAGGAGCTGCGCAAAGCGGGCGTCGCGTTTGAAGTCGTGCCGGGGATCTCCTCGGTCGTAGCCGCTCCGAACTACGCCGGAATCCCGCTCACTCACCGTGACCACTGTTCCAGCTTCACCGTCTTCACCGGACACGAAGACCCCACCAAGGAAAACTCCGCCCTGGATCTCGGATGGTTGGCAAAAACGCCCGGAACCAAGGTGATTCTCATGGGAGTGGAGCGGATCCGAGTGCTCTCGCAGCAACTCATCGAGCAAGGCATGCCGAGCGAAACTCCGGTGGGCATGATTCGATGGGGAACGACCGCGCGACAGGAGACACTCTTCGGCACACTGGGGAACATTGCGGATCGAGTGACGGAAGCGGGCTTCAGCGCCCCCGCTGTCACCATCATCGGAGGGGTGGTGACTCTGCGCGATCAGCTGGATTGGTTTCAAACGCGTCCGTTGTCCGGCCTGCGGGTGGTGGTCACTCGAACCCGAGATCAAGCAAGCGAGGTCTCACGGCGGCTCCGCGACCTGGGCGCGGAGGCTCTC
>JAYTTC010000432.1:0-5438 GCA_043745255.1 Verrucomicrobiales bacterium | reverse complement strand
AACCGCAGGGACGGGGTTTAGCCGCGAAGAGGCGCAGAATTCGCATAAAAGAAAACGGGGATGGGTCCCAGAAGGTTGAGGTCATTCCGACACTGCGGCCGACGGACTCTGATGCAAAGAGATTGGCGGTGCAGGGTTCCTTTCCTTTCTGCGTATCTTGCGCTTTTTGGCGGCTAAAACCGGCTTCGCTGCGGCGCTCTGTGTGGAGGCCCGCAGGGGAGAGGGAGCTGAGTAGCCGCGAAGAGGCGCAGAATTCGCATAAAAGAAAACGAGGATGGGTCCCAGAAGGTTGAGATCATTCCGACACTGCGGCCGACGGACTCTGATGCAAAGAGATTGGCGGTGCAGGGTTCCCTTCTTTTCTGCGTATCTTGCGCTTTTTGGCGGCTAAAACCGGCTTCGCTGCGGCGCTCTGTGTGGAGGCCCGCAGGGAAGAGGGAGCTGAGTAGCCGCGAAGAGGCGCAAAATACGCATAAAAGAAAACGAGGTGCAGCACCAGGAGGCTAAAGTTATTTCCAATGGCTACGGCCGACGGACTTTGATGCAAAGAGATTGGCGGTGCAGGGTTCCCTTCTTTTCTGCGTATCTTGCGCTTTTTCGCGGCTAAAACCGGCCCTGCCCATTTCCGATCCGGGGAGGGGGAACCTGTTCCGAGAACCTACTTCTGTCGGGACATCGCGGCCGCTGAAGTGGGCGGCGCTCTCACGCGGCGGCCCATTCAGGCCTTCGCCAAGGATCCAGATCTCACCCACTTTTAATTGCACCCCGTCCAAGTCACTCTCTTTTTCTTGGCTTTCGGCCGGGCCCACTTAGGCTGCCGCTCGCTTTACAATCATGGCCCTACGTCTCTTCAATACTCTGTCACGAACTCTCGAGGATTTTATTCCCTTGGATCCGGCCCGAAAAGCAGTGGGCATGTACTGCTGCGGACCGACGGTGTACGACTTCGGCCACATCGGGAATTTCCGCACCTTCGTCTTCTCGGACCTGGTGCGCCGCTATCTTGAGTTCAGCGGCTACACCGTGAATCACGTGATGAACATCACGGACGTGGAGGATAAGATCATCAAGCGGGTGCGAGAGACCGGGACGCCGCTCCGCGAATACACCGCCAAATACGAAAAAGCCTTTCTGGAAGATCTCGATCGGCTCGCCTGCCGACTCCCGAATCATCTTCCCCGTGCAACCGACCACATCCCGGGAATCGTCGAGCTGATCGAGAAGCTGATCGCCCGGGGTTTCGCCTACGTCGCGCCAGACGGTTCGGTCTATTTCAGCATCAGCAAATACCGGCACGCCGGCTGCTGCTACGGCCAACTCGTAACGCTGAACTTCGACGAGATGCGGGCCGGCGAGCGAGTCAAACAGGACGAATATGCGAAGGAGTCGATCGCCGACTTCGCGCTCTGGAAAAGACGCGTGCCCGAGGATGGCGATGTCTTCTGGTCCAGCCCCTGGGGCGAAGGACGCCCCGGCTGGCACATCGAGTGCAGCGCTATGAGCATGCAGCTGCTCGGAACAAGCTTCGACCTCCACCTGGGTGGCGAGGATTTGATATTTCCTCATCACGAGGACGAGATCGCCCAGAGTGAGGGGGCGGGCATGCAGTTGCCCGGCCAGCGGTTCGTGAAATACTGGCTGCATGGGGCTCATCTGCTGGTGGAGGGAAAGAAGATGAGCAAGTCGCTGGGCAATTTCTATACCCTTCGCGATCTATTGGATAAGGGTTTCACCGGACGCGAAATTCGTTTCGTTTTGCTCAGTGCCTACTATCGGGAAACGTTTAACTTCTCAACAGAAGGCCTCCAAGGTGCCCGCACTTCCCTGGCGCGTTTGGATGAATGCCTCTCGAAGATGCAAGAGCGGGCGGCAGGACTGACCGCAGAGCCCTCACCCGAGATTATTCAGGAGGTCGTGGCCGCGCTCGACAACGATCTGAATATCGCCGGAGCGTGGGGAGCGATCTTCACCTGGGTGCGCACGATCAATCGCGGGCTCGCGGATAACTCCTTCACGCAGGCACAGGCAGCCTCAGCGTTCAGCGCGTGGACTCGACTGGACACTATCTTTGGATTGAATCGCGAGGCGGAAGCCTCCGCGCCAGCGGAGCTGGTTCAGCTCCTGGACGAGCGACTGGCTGCGCGGAAGGGACGCGACTTCAAGCGAGCCGATGCGATTCGCGATCAAATTCAGGCTGCGGGCTGGGTCATCGAAGACACACCCAAAGGACCCAAGCTCAAGAAGCGCGACTCGTGAGCAGCTCCCTGCCATCGATCAGCATTATTATCCCCACCCGACCTGGACAGTCGGAGATTCCCGCGGTGGATGCGGCGCGTCGGCTCGACTATCCATCGGACCGGGTGGAGATCCTCGTGGTCAGAGGAAGGCAACCCGCAGTGCAGCGCAATGAGGCCCTCAAGGCAGCGGGTGGGGACTGGGTCTACTTCCTCGATGACGATGCGCAACCCCTCCCCGACAACCTTCGCCGCGCGATGCTGCATCAGGGGGATGGGCGGGTAAAAATGGTAGGAGGACCGAATCTTTGTCCATCGGGTGCACCCCAGATGGAGCAGGTGTTTGCAGTGGTCCTCAGCGCATGGCTGGCCTTCGGACCGAGCCGCGCCCGTTATCAGCGCGTGGGTGTGGCCCGTGTCTCGGGTGAGAAAGAGCTTATTCTTTGCAATCTCCTGGCCGAGCGAATCGCAGTTCTCGAAGCCGGAGGCTTCGACGAGGCGCTTTATCCCAACGAGGAGAACGCCTTGATGGACGCATTGCAGAAGCGCGGCGCGATCCTCCGATACGATCCGGATCTGATCGTGCATCGCCGACCGCGTCCCACCCTCAAGGCGTTCACGCGGATGGTCTTCACCTACGGGCGCGGACGGGCCGAACAGTTCCGACTGCACCCCACTGCGGGATCAGTGGCCAACTTTGTTCCTCCGCTATTCTGCTTCTATCTCCTCATTTTTTTCTGGCTGGGCGGAATCGGACGAGTCCCGCTGGCAGCGTATTTCTTCGCCCTGCTAGCACAGTTTTTTCTATCCGCAGCTGATCATGGGATCGCGCGAAGCTTGCTGGCGCTTCCGTTGGTAGTGTTGACGCATATCGGCTATGGGCTCGGGTTTTGGCGCGGACTCTTCACCCCGCTGAAGACCGCCGCTTCCCCGCCAAGATCAGAAGTTCTACTCGAGCGAGCATCTCCCGCCTTGCGTCGCCGCGATTGAATCGTTAGAGCGGACGAATGCTTCAGCCACCCGATCCACTCACGCGACGCCAATTGCTCCGGCTGAGCTCCGGGGCTTTGCTCGCCGCCGGGCTTTGGCCGGGAGCGCTGAGCATGGACGCTGCGCCTCGCTCAGGATCTTTCGATTTTCTGATCATCAACGACATTCACCACGTCAGCCCCGAGTGCTCGGTTTGGCTCCAACGAGTGGTGAAGCAGATGCGACAGCACACCACCGCCAAATTCTGCATGTTGTTGGGCGATGTCTCCGACAAAGCAGAGCTGACCAGCATGGAGGCCGTTCGCCGAATTCTTCGCAGCCTCTCCCTGCCCTTGTACGTTCAGATTGGCAACCATGACTACGCGACCGCCACGGATCGCAGCGCGTACGAAAAAGCATTTCCGAGTCAGCTCAACTACTTCTTTCGTTACCACGGCTGGCAATTCGTGAGCGTTGACAGCACCGAGGGACAAAAATACCAGAACAGCCTGATCCAGGTGGACACTTTCTCCTGGCTAGGGAAGACCCTCCCTAAACTGCGCGCAGAACGCCCCACAGTTCTGGTAACTCACTTCCCTCTCGCAGAAGGAGTGAACTACCGTCCGTTGAACGCAGACGCTCTTCTCGATCTGTTCCGAAAATTCAACCTCCGCGCGGTCTTCGGAGGTCACTATCACGCCCTGACCGAGAAGCAAGACAGTCGCGGAGTCCCATTCACCACCAATCGCTGCTGCTCGCTCGTGCGCGGGAATCATGATGGCAGCAAAGAGAAGGGATATTTTCTGTGCCGCGCTCGTGAAGGCTCCATCACCCACGAGTTCATCGAGGTCAAACCGGCATAACGAGCCCTAAGTCTCTCCTCCAGTCATGAAATCTGTTTTACGACTCACGCTCCTCGTCCTGGTTCTGTTCTCCACGGTCTGTGGGCTCACTGCGGCGTCATCGGGGGCTGCGACTCCGAAGGCAACCGCCTCCAGGTCGAACGCGAGAACCCCTCGCACCAGTCTCGAGCTGCGGGGCTGGCTGCAAAACATGGTCTGGTACCATCACTTCACCCTGGCCGAAATGGAATCAGCACTTGGCATGGAGCCGGAAGAGATCACCGCTGCGCTCAAGGCTTATCGCGTCACTGCGGCCGGACGCCCGTATCACGACGAGACCGATCCGCTGCTCGTGGTTCCGTATCCCGGAGGGAGGCATCCGCGGATTGGCTTCCTGGACGGAGCGATCGATCCTCAACGCGAGACCAAACTGAGCGTATTCACTCCCTGGGATGATCGCAGCTATGTAGTGATCGATGTTCCCGAGGCCCTCTGGTCCAATCTCGGGCTCACCTATCTCGCACACACGCACATTCCGACCCTATGGACCCAGGAGGGTCTCGAGCTTCCCAAACTCGAGTGGCGTCGCAGCCGCGATGGGAGCTATCATCTGGAGCGGAAGTTCCCCAATGGAATCCTCCTCGCCACCAAAGCAACTCCCACCCGCGAGGCCGTCCGACTGGAGATGAAGCTCACCAATGGCACTACCAACACCCTCTCCGATCTGCGGGTGCAGATGTGCGCGATGTTGAAGGGGGCGGCCGGATTCGAGGCGCTAACGAACGCCAACAAGATCTTTGGAAAACCCTTCGTCGCCTGCAAATCGGAGGGCGGACGACGCTGGATCATCTGGGCTTGGGAGCCCTGCAACAGAGCCTGGGGAAACCCACCGGTTCCCTGCCTGCACTCGGATCCCAAGTTTCCCGATTGCAAACCCGGGCAGAGCAAAATCCTCCACGGCTGGCTGTCCTTTTACGAGGGAGCGGACATCCAGTCGGAGCTGCGGAAGATTGAGCAGGATCCCTGGCTCCTCGAGGCCGCCGTCACTGGCGAGTGAAGCGGGGTGCACTTAAAAGCGGGTGAGATTTGGATCCTTGGCGAAAGCCTGAATGGGTAGTGGCGTCTCGTGAGAGCGCCGCCCACTTCAGCATCCGCGATGACCCGACAGCAGTAGGTTCTCGGAACAGGTTGCCTCTCTCATCCGCGTTCTCCGTGCACTCTGCGGTAAAAGCTCCTCCCCGGATCGTTCGATACGAACGACACTACAGAAGCCGGACTGTAGTTCTGTAGTGTGGACCGTATCGGCCCATCCCCTCGGCCGTATCGTTCGATACGAACGACGCTACAGAAGCCGGACTGTAGTTCTGATAGGGGTAGGGATGGCCCGATAGGG
>JAYTTC010000431.1:0-5447 GCA_043745255.1 Verrucomicrobiales bacterium | reverse complement strand
GCGCTGTTTTCCATTCGTTGCCTCAGAGGATGCTACTCAGATGAGCGGCTCAATGGGTGGCCGTGGCTTGCTGATGAGATCGCTCTGCTGGAGTTCATCGCAGCGATGGAGCCACTGTTCGATTGTGGAGTCGAAGGGTTGCAATTGTTGATACCGTTCGAGGCACTTGCGCGCCGCATCGCTGTTTCCCAGTTGGAGATTGCAGAGACCCAGCCCATGCAAGGCTCCGTAGTGGTTGGGGTTTAATCGAAGGACCTGCTCGCAGTCGCGGAGTGACGCGCCGACTCGCCCCATCCGGAAGAGGAGTGAGGCTCGGCGATTCAGTGCTTCCGCGTAATCGGGGTGCTGCGTCACCAACCGATCCAGGATTGCCAGGGCCTCATCGTAGCGAGTGTCGTTCATGGCGATCTCCGCTGTCAGAAGCTTCCGGGCGGGTTCGAGGCCCGCTGCCGCGAACCAATGGGCATCCAGTGCGTCTTCTGCCGCTTTGCGGATCGAAGATTCCGGCTTGCGGAGAGCCTCGAGCAGCAGGCCTTCTCCCCCTAGGTTTGCGAGAGCGCGTGCGCTTCCCTCCTTGGTCACGAGCGGTGCGGTGAGGAGTTCCTGATAGAGTCGCTGATGGTACCAGGGGCTTCGGTGCACCAGGGCGACGCAACCGTAGGTCGCGGCAACTATGGCCATGAAACGAGCCATCCGCGTCAGCCAGCAGGAATCGGAAGCTTCGTGGAACGTCGACACGCAACACGATAGTGCTGGAGCCGACGCCCAGGTATTGGTACCCGCCCCGGTTCAAAGGGTAGGGGAACTTGCGATCGCGCGGGCTTTAAAGCAGGTTCGCCGCGAGCTCGGCGAGTTCCGATCGCTCACCCTTTTGCAGCTCCACGTGGGCTGCGATGGGCTGCTCCTGGAATTTGCTGACGATGTAGTTGAAACCGTTGGAGGCGGAATCGACGTAGGGATTGTCGATCTGGAACGGATCACCGGTAAACACAATCTTGGTGCCATGCCCCACCCGGGTGATGATGGTCTTCACCTCAAGCGGAGTCAGGTTCTGCGCCTCGTCGATTACCATAAACTGGTTGGCGATACTGCGTCCGCGGATGTAGCTCAGCGCCTCTACGACGATGGTGCCGGACCGCATGAGGTCGGCACTCCGGCGTGATTCCTGTCCCATGTTCAGATCGCTCAGGAGCTCCAGAGCATCATGAATCGGCTGCATCCAGGGGCTGAGCTTCTCTTCCAGCGATCCGGGCAGAAATCCGAGTTCTTTTCCCATGGAGATGGTGGGACGGGCCACGACGAGGCGTCGAAATTCGCGGTCAAGCACGGTTCGGCGCAATCCCGCCGCCATCGCGATGAGCGTTTTGCCAGTGCCGGCCTTGCCCATGAGCGTGACCAGCTTCACATGGTCGTCCAAAAGCGCGTCGAGTGCAAAGTGCTGCTCCCGATTCTTCGGCTTGATTCCCCAGACCCCCTCCCGGGTGTCGATGATCGGTACGAGTCTTTTTCCCGAGGCATCTGCTTTGCCGAGCGCAGTCCGTTTCGGATTCGTCTCGTCGATCAACGTGCAGTATTCGTTCGGATAAAACTGTCGCTCATTCGAGATATCGAGTTCGTTTTTCGCGCGGAAGTCAGCGATCCGTTGTGGTGTGACCGTGAGGTCGGCCATCCCGGTATACAAATCATGAACCTGCACGCGGCCGGTTTCATAGTCCTCGGCCGCGAGCTTTAAGGTGTCGGCCTTGATCCGTAGATTGATGTCCTTCGACACCATGATCGTGGGGATTTTCGGTTGAGCTTTCTGAACCTGAACCGCCAGCGCTACGATGCGATTGTCGACCGACATCCCTTTTCCATTGCCGTTAGAATGTCCGCTGACCGTGCTGGCGGACTTCTTCTGAAAAATGATTCGGAGCGTTCCGCCGTTCGCGAGCTTGACGCCGTCGCTCAGGCTGCCCTGTGTGCGTAGCCCATCGAGCATTCGAGATACGGCCCGAGCATTCTGTCCTCGCTCGGAGGTTTCCCTTTTAAATTGGTCAATCTCCTCCAGGACCTCGATAGGAATCAGAACATTGTTCTGCTTGAAGCTTATAATGGCGTTCGGGTCATGGAGCAGGACATTGGTGTCGATGACGTAGTTCTTCACAGTCGGAAGTCGCTGCATGCACAGATGGGGGTAAGGGGCACAGTTGAGAAAAAATTAGCGCTTGAGCCGATCCATTCGCTTATACCATTTCTGGAGTCGTTTGTGCGGCACTGGCAGACGGTAGTGTCCTGAGTACAGGAGGTTGTCCAGAATTCCGAGCAAGTCGAAATCAATGAACCGCGGTTGCTCATCCAGTAGAAATTGCCGAGTGGACAGCATCTGATCGTAAGGGAGCAACCGCTGGGCCAGGTCGGCCAAAAGCCCTTTTTGCAGGGATCGCCACAGATCAATGCAGCCGCGACCGAATCGCCGTTCCTTATGCCGGAGGAAGCGAAGGTGATCCGAGGAGGGTACAAATTCCCTCCAGTGGATGTCGTTTAGCTTGAACGCAACGCCCTCCACCTCGTTCTCGATATGTGGCCAAATGAGATCTTGAACGCCCGCCCAACGCTCTGGAAAAAGATCCAGATGCAGCAGGTCATCAAGATACTTGGCGATGACTTGGGAATTGTCTCCGGTCTCGAAGAGGACGGACTTTCCGCGGCGCATCACGGGAACCTGGTAGTAACGCTGTTTTGTGACGCGCCACACCAACGAGCGGTCGCCGTTGGGAATGTTCACGAGCCGAAACGGCACACAAGCGTATTCTAGGATGCGACGCTGAACGATGCAGTAGGGACTCCAAGGAAATTGAATGAGTTCTATTGTCAACGGCTCGTATCCCCTCTCCGCGTGCTCATGACCCGGCATCCTCCATAGGACCCCGGGGAAACCACTTCGGTACAAACTTGGAAACAACTGCTGTCCACGAAGGAAATGTAATCGCGGATCGATGGGACACAAGTGAACAATTGCGACGATCGCAGATCAGGGTGTGGATCAAAGTGTGCGGCAGCCTCGCGTGAGCGCGCGCGATTCACACCAATTTCAGCAGGCCCATGGCAATTGCGCTCTTCCGTAACCATCCTCAATCACATTCCTTCGCCCCGGGATCGATCAGTTTCAGGCGATGTATCTCGGCGAGGTATCCTTCGCGGAAAGTCGGGTAGGCTAAGCTGCATCCGAGATCGTTTTTTAGCCGCGCGTTGCTGACCCGCTTATGGGTCGCTCCTCGTTTTCGGATGATAGCCCCGACCGCCACTCGTGGGGGCATCGGTCTGCGGAGTGTTCGCGCGAGCCAGGCGTAGAAGGTTGATTCAGTGACCGATTCATCGTCCGCTGCGTTGTAGATCTCGCCCGGAACTCCACGCAGGAGCGCCGCCTGCACGGCTGTAGCGAGGTCATCTCGATGGATCATGTTCAACCAGCGTTCACCCTCGCCTGTTAGCCTTGCCTCATCGCGGAGATACTGCAGAAAAAGGTGGCCACGGCCCGGTCCATAGATACCGGCAGCCCGCAGAACTATCGACGGCCAGTCCTGGGTGCGAGTGGCTTTCAGGAGGAATTGCTCGGTGCTCACGAGGATTCGGCTGGTCTCATTGGCGGGCTCAGTTGGGCTGACTTCGGTGACCTCTGACCCGTCGGTCTGGCCGTAGACGCTGGTGCTGCTGACGTGCACATAGCGTTTTGGCGGGCGAACGCTCATCCATTCGAGGATGTTCCGAGTCCCCTGGAGATAGATTTTTTCGTATGCCACCGCACCGCCGCCTCGGGATGACAGGGCATTGATCACCCAGTCAAACCCTGCCCCCAAGGGTGGAAGAGTGGCAGGATCGGTGACGTCGGCGACCCAAGGCTCTACCCCGAGTGCTCGAAGCTCCTCAACACCCTCTGAGCTTCTGCGGAGTCCCCAAACTTGATGTCCCGAGCCTGCAAGCCGTTGGCCCAACGCGGTGCCGAGATACCCGCAGCCGATGATCAATACGCGCATCACTCGGAACCATAGCGAAGACCGGGCACCGGCCCAAAGTAAAGTTTCCGGCCCTCTGCTTTCCCTTTTGCCTTCGCTCGCCGCGCTGATAGCCTTCCCCTTTGCGACGCCCATGACCACTGCCTCTACCGCTTCCGTCTCTAGACCTGATGCCTCCGCTTCACGTGGACTGCCGCTGCCCGAGCTCCTGGCTCCTGCCGGCGATTGGGAGTGTGTGCGTGCGGCTGTGGAGAACGGAGCCGACGCCGTCTACTTCGGTCTGTCTCGTTTTAATGCCAGGATGCGCGCCAAGAATTTCACCGAGGCGGATCTTCCCGCGTTGATGGAGTTTTTGCACCTGAGAGGGGTCCGTGGATATGTGACCTTCAACACTCTGGTGTTTGCCAACGAGCTAGAAGAGGCGCGGAACTATCTTCGGTCGGTCATTGCTTCCGGGGTGGATGCGGCGATCGTGCAGGACGTGGGGATCTGCAGACTGATCCGAGAGCTCTCGCCTGATTTCCCCATTCACGCGAGCACTCAGATGACGGTCACGAGTGCTGCGGGGGTGGAATTCGCGCGCGAGCTGGGGTGTCAGCTGGTGGTGCTCGCGCGGGAATGCTCGATTTCCGAGATTGAAAAAATTCGCGCCGCCACGGGTGCCGTCGCCGCTGATGGCCGATCCTCATTGCCTCTCGAGGTTTTTGTTCATGGCGCTCTCTGCGTGGCCTACTCGGGGCAATGCCTAACAAGCGAAGCGCTGGGAGGTCGTTCTGCGAATCGCGGCGAATGCGCTCAGGCGTGTCGTTTGCCTTACGACCTGATTTCCGACGGACGCCAGATCCCTCTCGGCGATCGTCGGTATCTACTCAGCCCTCAGGATCTCGCCGGTATCGAAGTGCTTCCCGATCTGGTTCGCGCGGGCGTTTCGTCGCTCAAGATTGAGGGTCGACTCAAATCGCCCGGCTACGTGGCGAATATCACGCGTGTCTACCGCCAGGCTATGGATCGCATGGCTCAAGGAGAGACGCTGGTTTCCGGCCAGGTGGCCAGTAAGTCCGACCAGTACGATCTCGAAATGGGTTTTTCGAGAGGACTATACACCGGGTGGTTCCGCGGTATCGACAATCAGGCCCTGGTTCATGCCCGGTTCGGACGGAAGCGAGGCGTCTATTTGGGCGAAGTAGCTCGAGTGGGCCATGAGGAGGTGCAGATGCGTCTGGAGTCGCCTTTGAAACCTGGCGACGGAATCGTTTTCGATGCGGGAAAGCCGGAACAGGCGGAGGAGGGAGGAAGGGTGTATCACGTGGATCCCACCGGCGGCCCTGCCGTGGGGGGTATCGTGGCGCTGAAGTTTGGTCCAGGCGCTGTCGATTTTCGTCGTGTGCAGCCCGGGCACAAGGTGTGGAAGACCAGCGATCCGGAACTTGAACGACGTGTTCGACAGACCTT
>JAYTTC010000430.1:0-5449 GCA_043745255.1 Verrucomicrobiales bacterium | reverse complement strand
GGCACCGATCGCGTTCATTCCGGCCACCTGGGACCGGATGACGCCGATGGAAGTGGGTGCCTGGCTATTCGCGACACCGATTCCGCCCGGCACTGTCGGCACCAACGGATCCAGTCCTGGATTCAACCCCTCGGCGGCGGCCTTTGCTCCGCCAGGGACGCGCAGGACCAGGTCAGCGTTCCGACGCTCCAACTCCTTGACCCGCTCCAGCATTCTGGTTTCGACGCCGGTCTGCCGCCTCATTTGTTCCACCGACTGGGAGAGGATCTTCTGGTTGGTCTGATCGCGTTGCTGTTGAAACTCAGTGCGCTGCGCTTCCATCCGTTTCTCAACCCCCTCGGTCTGGGCGCTCAGTTCCTGAATGCGCTGCTCCAGCTGTTTCACCTGAATGCGATCGTCACGCCGTTGGGTGGCGAGATAAATACAGAAGAAAGTGGCGCACGCAGCGAGGCCCCAGGGCAGCAATGCCCAGAGCGGAAGGCCAGGACCGGGCGAGAGTGGAACCGCCGCACCGACAAAACGTCGATCAATCTCGCGGAGCAGACGGGCGCGTACGGCGGGAGAGGGCGTTCGCCGCGGCAGAGCCACCGCAAGCGCTTCCACTGACGGCCTCAACTCCGTCACGAACACTTGCAACTCGAGGCTTCCCCCAAGGACTTCCTCAAAGTCGCGCGCCTCGCTGGCCGGAAGGGCTCCGACCACGTAGAGGCTCGCTTGCTCCTTTAGTTGTTCGTCGATCATAGCCAGTCAGCCAGGATATCCTTCATCTTTATCACTCCGCGGCGAATGCGAGCCTTGATGGTGCCCAAAGGTTGTCCGAGTTGTTCGGAAATTTCCGTCTGAGTCATTCCGCCAAGAAATGCCATCTCCACCGCCTGACGCTGCTCCAATGGGAGCCCTTCCAGCGCCCGACGAATGATCTGACTCTGCTCTCGGTCGTAAATCTCTTTTCCATTCTCTTGAAGATTCAGGTGATTGGTCACTGCGGTCTCGGTCGCTTCGGCAATGAATTCGTAGCGCCTCCGGAGCGACCGAAGTCGATCGATGGACCGGTTCCGAGTCAGGGTCAGCATCCAGTTGAAGGGACGCCCCAGCCCGGGATCGTAGGTTCCGGCCTTCTCCCAGATTTGGAGAAACACATCCTGCAGCACGTCCTCCGCCTCCTTCGCGTCATTTAATATGCGCATCGCGGTAGAATACAAAACCCCCGAGAGCCGGTCATAAAGCTGTGCGAACGCCACCTTGTCGCGCAGCGCCACGCGATGCAGCAACTCGGCGTCGTCCAGCGAGGAGTGGGTGTTAGCTTCCGGTTTCAATAGTGCGATCATCGCCCACAGGGGCCTGTCGCTCGGCGTTTTAGCAGACCCGCCACGACGCCACAAGCGGCCCGTCTATGAATCAACGGATGAGAGTGCGAATTGGATGCAATTAAGCACTCACGCCGTCCACCCCTGTCATCGTAAGGGCGCGCCGCAACTTAATCCCTTCCGAAGCCTTTGGCCCTCAGGAATGTTGACCTCCGCAGTCGCGATCTGGGGCCGACACGGTGTTCTTAAAAGTGGGTGAGAATGGAGTCTCGCCTATTCGAAGAGGTGGGGCGGGAATGGGCCGATACGGCCCACGCTACAGAACTGCAGTCCGGCTTCTGTAGTGTCGTTCGTATCGGACGATCTGGGCGGGGATGGGCCGATACGGCCCACACTACAGAACTGCAGTCCGGCTTCTGTAGTGTCGTTCGTATCGGACGATTCGGGCGGGGATGGGCCGATACGGCCCACACTACAGAACTGCAGCCCGGCTCCACTCTTCTTCGTTCCCTTCTTCTCGGAAACCACTCTTGAATGGAGGACGCGGATGCGAGCATGCTCCGCTCGAGCACTGATTCCGCGTGTTCCTGTTCCGCTCTATCGGAACTTGAACGGCGCTCAACGGATCGCATGAATCCATTGCCGCACAGCATCCAAGTCTTTACCCGCGCATCGGCGAGTGCGCTGGTGTGTTGGATGGCGTGTTTTGGGACGGCCCGAGGCGGCGAGTCGAATGGGGTGTGGTGGGCGTTGAAGCCGTTGATTCGCCCGACGCCACCCGCACAGATCGACTCGGTCGCTTCTTCCCATCCGATCGATGCCTTCATCCAGTCGCGTCTTGTTGCGGAAGGTCGGCACCCTGCCGAGGAAGCCGATCGCACGACACTCGCCCGGCGGGTTTTCTTCGATCTGATCGGACTCCCCCCAACTCCCGAGCAGCTCCACGCGTTTGTGTCCGATCAATCTCCACACGCGTATGAGCAAATGGTGGATCGTTTGCTCGCCAGTCCGCGCTATGGGGAGCGATGGGCGCGACATTGGATGGACACGGTGCATTTTGCCGAGACTCACGGCCACGATCAGGATCGGATTCGAACCAATGCTTGGCCGTATCGTGATTATCTCATCACGTCTTTGAATGCGGACAAGCCCTATGCGAGGTTCGTTCAGGATCAGGTGGCTGGGGATGTCTTATTTCCGGAGGACCCCCAATCGACGGTGGCACTGGGATTCCTTGCTGCGGGTCCCTGGGATGAGAGTTCCTTGCGAGACATCCGTGAGGACACTCTCGATCGCCAGATTGGCCGATACCTCGATCGCGACGACATGGTCACTACCGTGATGCAGACTTTCGCCAGTGTGACGGTGCAATGCGCTCGATGCCATGACCACAAGTTCGATCCCATCTCTCAGAATGACTATTACTCCCTCCAGGCCGTGTTCTCGGGAGTGGACCGTGCGAATCGCTCTTTTGATACAGATCCCGCCATCCATAGAAGCCGACGACAGCTCCAGTCGAGTCTCGCTGCCGTGGAACGTAGCGAACGAGCGGTGTTGACGAGTCCTGAAGCGATCGCGGAGGTTTCGCGATGGGAGTCCGATCGCAGTCGGGAAAAAGTCTCCTGGCAGACGGTGCAGCCCGAGGTGTTCATCTCCGCCACAGGCGCGGTGCTCACTCGCCAGCCGGACGGTTCACTGCTCGCCAGTGGCCAGCATGGTCCCACCGATGTCTACACCCTTTCGGCTCGATCACCGATCCCCTCGGTGACTTCGATTCGCCTCGAACTCCTTCCCGATGACAGCCTGCCGCATCGCGGACCCGGACGGGAACCCAACGGCAATCTTCATCTCTCGGAGATCCAGTTGCTGGTGTTTGAGCCGGGAGTCGCGGTGGGTCGCCCGGTGGCGCTGAGAAACCCTTCGGCGGATTATAGTCAGCCGGGTTGGACTGTTTCCCACTCGTTGGACGGCGATGAGAAGACCGCCTGGGGCATTTATCCGCGAGTGGGAGAGCGACACACGGCAGTGTATGAGTTGGTGGATCGCTTGACGCTTCAGGAGGGGGCCCGATTGACCTTTGTGCTGAAGCAACTTCACGGTGGGCATTGCATCGGCCGCCTCCGGCTGTCGGTGACGTCGTCGGAATCGCCTTGGGTCACCTCGATCGCTCCCGTTGAGATCGAAACTCTGCTTGATGTTCCTTCAGGTGACCGCACCGAATCGCAGCAAATAGCGTTGGCAGGCTTTGTCATCAAGGCACGCCTTGCGCGGGAACTGGCCGCGCTGCCGCCGTCCTCGCGCGTTTACGCAGCCGCAAGCGACTTCGAACCCGACGGTGGTTTGAAACCGTCCGGACGCCCGCGAGAGGTTCGAGTTTTGAATCGCGGAGAGATCACCAAACCAGGCGTTGTGGCCGCGCCCGGCACGTTAAGCTGCGTGGCCGTGCTTCCGTCGAGGTTCGTGGAGGGGGATACCCCGGACGAGGGGGCGCGTCGCGCCGCGTTGGCCGGGTGGCTGGTCGACGGGCGAAATCCGCTGACCTGGAGATCGATCGTCAATCGGGTCTGGCATCATCACTTCGGGCGCGGACTCGTGGAAACGCCGAATGATTTCGGCAGGATGGGCGCGGCACCTTCACATCCCGAGCTTCTGGACTGGCTGGCAGTCTGGTTCCGCGACGACGCGCGCGGGTCCTTGAAACAGCTGCATCGGCTGATGGTCACCAGCGATACCTATCGACAAAGCGTTCACGCGAAGGAGAGCGGAGGCGATGCGGAGAACCGTTTGCTGAGCCGGATGAATCGCACGCGACTCGATGCAGAGCAGGTGCGCGACGGGTTGCTGCAGATGTCGGGTCGGCTGGATTTTCGAATGGGCGGGGTGAGTGACAGGCAATTTGATCTCCAGCCAGGAATCCATGTCACCCCCAAGGTGGATTACGCGAAGTTTGATGTGGATGAAGCGGCGGGTCGGCGTCGCGGTGTGTACCGCTTTCTCTTTCGCACGCTTCCCGATCCATTCATGGACGCGCTTGATTGTCCGGCGGGCGACCAGCTCACGCCGGTGCGGAATGCAAGTGTGACCGTGCAGCAGGCACTCGCTCTCTGGAACAACGCGTTCGTGTTGCGCCAGTCCGAGCATATTGCCGAACGTTTGGAGCGGGAGGGGCAAAGTACTATAGAGCGAGTGTCGCGGGCATTCGAGCTGGTGCTGAATCGCATTCCGACAGCCGAGGAGAGTCGAGAGTTCTCCGAGTATGCGGATCATCACGGACTCGCCAACCTCGGCCGTCTACTCTTTAACAGCAACGAATTTATGTTCGTGAACTGATGCCATGAGCTTCTCCACTTTGATTCGCGGTGTTTCAAACCGTCGGGACTTTCTCGGGCGGTTGGGAGGTGGAATGGGGGGCGTGGCGCTTGCCCAGGTGTTGCAGGCCGAGGGATTGCTTGCGTCGGATCCCTCTCTCCCCGGGAGTGTCGCGGGATCCCGCCCCCTGCCTCATCATCCTCCCAAAGCCAAGCGCGTGATCCAGCTGTTCATGAACGGCGGGGCGAGTCAGATGGATTTGTTTGACCACAAACCGGAGCTGTTTCGGCGGCATGGTGAAGTGTTTCAACCGGGCGCAGGGGTGAGGGTGGAAGCGGCGACCAGCGAGCCTGGGAAAGTGCTCAAGCCACCGTTCGAATTTCGCCAGCATGGGCAGTGCGGTCGATGGGTTAGCAGCTTGATGCCGCATCTATCGGAATGTGTTGATGACCTCGCGTTTTTCATGGCGATGGCCTCGAGGACGAATGTTCACGGGCCGGGCAGCTATCTGATGAACACCGGATTTACGCTCCCCGGATTCCCATGTTTCGGTGCCTGGGTCAGCTACGCGTTGGGCCGGATCAGCGACAATCTCCCCACCTTCGTAGTGCTTCCCGATGCACGGGGACTTCCCTACAACCAGAAGGGGAATTTCAGCAGTGGATTTCTTCCAGTGCAGCACCAAGGAACGCTGATCCACTCCGGATCCTCAGCGCCCATCTCGGATCTGCGACCTCCGGCCAGCGCGACGGAGGTGACCGCGGCAGCGGGGAGCGAGGGACTGCGGTTGCTGCAGAAATTCAATCGAGAGCACTTGGTTGCGAACGAGGGAG
>JAYTTC010000429.1:0-5452 GCA_043745255.1 Verrucomicrobiales bacterium | reverse complement strand
TGGTCTATGCCACCGAGCTCCTCCCCGGGAAGGTTGGGTTAATCGCCGGGCTCTTCTTCGGACTCGCCTTTGGCCTGGCGGGGATTGGTTCCGCTGTTCTTGGGAAATTGGCGGACGCCACCAGCATTGAATACGTGGTGTTCATTTGCTCTTTTCTGCCCTGGATCGGATGTCTCACCTGGTTCCTTCCGGAGATTCGGAAGTCCCGGTGAGTTGTGCTCCGGGGCTGCGGTCGCGGGAAACGCGAGGCCTATTTGGAAGGTGAAACGGCCAGGTCCGACAACCGACACCCCCGCCCAGATCATGCGTCAGATCGGTGAGGGGCTGTTAAAGCGCTACCAGCAGCCCAACTCCTCGCTCTCCGAGCCTAACAGTAACTGAGCATTTCTCGCAATGATCCTTGTCCCTGCGGAAGTGGGAAAAAGTACAAGAAATGTTGTCTCACCACTCCCGCGCCGGGTTCGGCGCAAACGGTGCCTTCGCCCAGGTTCCGTTTTGAGCACGGAAGTTACGGCGACCCGAGTCGGGGGTTCATGCCCTCGGCGCTTTGTTATGAGCAGATCGCTGCAGGTCAGTGGAGTGAACACTTCTGTCTCGTGAATCCGACATGCCGGGTGGAGAGTGAGGATGAGGCTTCAGCAATGGCGGAAGCGGACTTCCGAGAGGCATTTTCTACCAAGACGCGTGCAGGCGGCGAGATCGGGATTGCGGAGGACTTGAAGCGAAAGGGATACGTGACAGTCGATGGATTTCGTAGAGCCGGGGACTGAAGAATGCCAAACAATTGGCCAACCTGAGATCGCCATCGAGGCGGACAACATCGATGAAATCTACGAAGATATCTTCGCGAGGCGGCCGGACGTCCTACACCCCAATCTTCCTCGTGTCACCAAGCGACCCTGGGGTGCTCTGGAGTTCTCTCTGTTGGACAAGACCGGTGTTTGTGTTGTGTTTCGGCAGTGGCCGACGTAGCACATGCTCTATGTCCGAGATTCAGCTCTTTTCCCGTTTTCAAATAGGATAAGACCGGCGCTGGGTACACGCCGAGCAAAGATCGAGGAACACCAAGTGGACGCCACGACCAGAGGGGTGTTCCTAAACGATGACTTTGGAATCGTGTACTCCATCCTACAAATGAGAATTACTGAAGAGCGGTGACAGTGGGTGGATGGCGAACTAGCATTCCTTGAATGAAACTATCAGGTCTTTCCCACGACGAGCTCCTCACACTCTGCGCTTGGTGCCACTGCGTGATTCCGGAGGATTTGGAGTGCTTCGGCTTTGGCACACGAGTCCGGCCGACTTCCAAACATCTCATCGCAGACAAGCAGGGCAAGGTCTTGCCTCTCCCTCTCAGTTCAGGGCGAGAGATCATCACCGTGGTTACGATGTCGAATTCCGCCGCGAGCAGCGATGGTTATGATATCTGTTTTCAGACCTGCTCAGAGGCGTGTGACGAGGCCGCCAAGAACGCCGTCCAGATCGACTTCGAGCCCGCGTCTTCTTGAGGGTCGCAAAAACAGTCGGGCGGGACGACGGGTTCTCTTCCTGTTTTTGGGGATCGCAATGTCTATTAATTTGTGCAGCTCGCGCAAGCAGTGGTTGAGGTTTTGATAGCTCGCCTTACCCGGACGCGCGTGTTCGTTCGGGGAAGGTTCTTGGGTGAATAGATTGACCACGCGTCGGCCGTCCGTCTTCGTCCACACCCACAGGCCACCTACTTTGGGATGCGCGGTGTGCAGGTAGTGGCGGAAGTCTTTGTGGAGGGCCGGCCAGTCCGTCCGCAGGCTCAGTGCCAAGCCGGAATCAAAATGATCATTGGGAGCGATGCCGTGGGCCAGCGCCTGCGCGGTGCTCAGAAGAATATCGCCGGTGACTTGTTTAATCATAGCGTCTTGAGCGTGGGTCTAGGAACTAGCGTCGCCTACCTCTTCCTTGCCGAGATCGACGCAACAATTGCGCTATCGAACCTCTCTCCGAAGGATTCTGAATGACTTCCACCTCGGCCTTGTGGCAGCTTCCTAGGACGCTCAGCAATCGGGTCTCCGCAATCAGCGATCCATCGAGCGGGGAAAGATTTCGCCGTTCTGAATAGGTTGTTCCGCTCCTGAACCGCGAAGACTGACGCGGTGGATCTAACGGTGTTGCGGTATTTTTCTAGTTTTCCTGCGCTACTGCTGTCGCATGGAGTCTTTAGGCACATTCGAACTCCGCGTTGCCCAGTTGCTGACCCAGCTGGGGGTGCCGGATTCGTTTCGATCTGCAGGGCGTCTGCCTTTGTGTGAGGAGGCCACCGATTTGGTTTCGGTGGGGTTAGATCTTTACGGACGCGAGCAAAGACTCGCTCCGCATGCGGCATCGTGCTGGCGGGCCATGCAACGGACGGCGGAGCAGGAAGGTGTGCTCCTGCAGCTGGTCTCAGGATTTCGGAGTGTGGACTATCAACGTGAGATTTGGGATCGGAAGCTGGCGAAGGGGCAGACGGTGGCGGAGATTCTGACCGTTAGCGCACCTCCGGGTTACAGTCAGCACCACAGCGGTTTAGCTCTGGACCTCACCACCTCGGGTGTTCCCGCACTGACGGAGGAGTTTGAAAGCACGGCGGCGTTTCGATGGCTGGCGAACCGCGCTGGCGACTTCGGATTCACTCTGAGCTATCCGCGAGACAATTCGTTCGGGATCAGCTACGAGCCCTGGCATTGGTTTGCCTCGCCACCCTCGGACTGAGAGGCAAGTTCACTTATGAATCCGCCGCTTCCAATCTGCTCTCACCATGCCAGGAGAGAACTCTGCGGGCTCAGTCTGATCGAGCTTCTGGTCGTGATCGCGGTTATTGGTGTTCTGGCCGCGATGCTGATGACCGCCCTCGCTGGGTCGAAGGAGCGCGGCCGTCGTGCAGCCTGTTTGAGCAATGTCCGACAATTTCTGTTCGCCACCCATCTCTACGCGGATGAAAACGAGGGTCGTTTGCCCAGTGGGCTGTCTGAGAACTCCAACAAAGAGGATGAGCATACTCCGATCATTTCCACGGCAGTGCGCAGCAATCTGGTGCAATTCGCGGGGGGTGAGCAGGTGCTCCGATGTCCGTGGCTGGGGAGACGGTTCGAGCGACCGAAGGGATGGTATGAGACGAGTTACGGCTACGTCATCGGCTATAACTATCTCGGAGGCCATACCGGAACTCCGTGGCCTCTGCAGGGACCGGCGAATGAAACCTGGGTTTCGCCTCAAAACGACCAAGCGGATCCGCGATTGCCATTGGTGACGGAACTGAATGCCTGGTCCACGAGCGAGCTGATGACCTTCGCCCCTCATGGTGCCAGAGGGCCGATTCTCAAGTCAGGAGACTCTGCCAACACAGCCTCTGGGGGGACCCCTTCGGTCCGAATTGGCGCGGTCGGTGGACACGTTGGGTTGATGGATGGTTCCGCCTCCTGGCGGGCTATGCGCGACATGAAAGTGCATTGCGGATCGCGTTTGTGGGCAGAGCAGGGATGCTTTACCGCGTGGTAGTCGCGAGCGGCGATTCTCATCGCCTCCCTCGCTCTATCACATCGCTTCGCGCTCGTTCGGGCTGAAGGTCTTTGTTCGCGAGCCTCTGGGGTTCTGGAGTGAGGTCACTTTTCAAGGAGGAGAGTTCCAAGTTTTGGCGTGTCCTCGATCTGCACTGAGGATCGAGGAAGTTCGTGCCGATACTGAAGAGTGCAGGGCCGCGTGGCGCCGGACTGACGATCAATCAAATTCACCAGGGGCTCGGATGGTAGGGAAGGGTTGGGATGGCAGGGCAGAACTGAGGTCTTGTGGGTAATATGCAATGGCACCGATCGCAAAAACCAAAAGGAATCCAGAAAGTGCTGAGGCGAACGTGATGAACCCTCGCGTCCGCCTTGCATCGAAGGGTGATGCGCCAGAATGGCTGAGGTTGGTGGAGCAGTGTCTTGGCAGCGACTACCCGGCGAAGGAAGTGTACGATGCGCTATGGATCGCGCGCGAGATCGGTTCCGAATCTGGCCACGAAACCTGGGTGGCTGAGCTCGACGGTAAAATCCAGGCAAGCGTCAGCTTTCTCCGTCCCGAGATCGTCGCTAACCCGATCGCCAACGTCGGTCGTAATTTATTTCTGCCCGAGAGTTTTGAAAACGGCTCTGCGGAGGCGTTAGTCAGGAAAGTGCAGCAGATTTGTGCGGATCGCGGAGAGTTGGGGATACTGCGAGTGCCGGCCAGCATGGAGCGACAGCAGCGGCTTCTCGAAACGCTAGGCTGCACCTGTGTTGGCTACCAACCTCTCAAACATATGTTGCCGGTGCGGGAGGGAATTCTCTTTTATCTGATCGCTGAGCGACGAGTGCTTTCCCGTCGTGCTCCGCCTCATGACCTTCCTCCCCAGGTGTTCCCCATGGCATGCCAGGTGTTACAGGAGTTGGGGCTTACTCCTCCAGGCTCGGTTCGGGAGGGCATTGTGGGCCTCCCTTTGTATCCTGCGCTTCATTGCGTGGATGCCACTGTGGATCAGTTTCGGGAATGGACGGGAGCGCGGGCGGTTACCCGAAGCGATCTGAAGGTTTCATCGAGCTTCCATCGGGGCTTCGGTTTGATGCGAATTCCCTCACGCGCGCCGGTTGAGGCGGTGATCGCGCTCCACGAAGGAGAGGTGGTCGGAGGTGCCTCCTTTATTTTTGACCAGATTGACCAATGCCTGCGGATTCTGGATGCGCAGACCGCCGAAGGGTTTTCGATCCGTCCCCTATTGCAGCATTTGGTGAAACTGGCGCAGTCGCGTTACAACGCGGCGTATGTGGAGGTGGACGTGGCGGCGAGCTCCGGGCGCTTGCTTCGCTGCCTTGAACAGCTTGGCTTCGGTCCGGTGAGCTACCTCCCAGGCTTTTTGACGGCGCGGAACGAACAGCACGATCTGGTGAAGTTCGCTAAATCCAACGTGCCCTATGCTCGCGAACTCGTTCCGTTCCGTCCTTCGGCGAAGCACATGGTCGACCTCGTGGAAACACACCTTTCAGACTCGATGCTCGGCCAGGCGGTCATCCCGCTGTTGAGAGAGCAAACGCTGTTTGCCGGTCTGGGAGATGGAGATTTGCGGAAAATCGCCTTCCTCTGCCGGCAGCAGATGTTTCGCGGCGGGCAAGCAATTTTTGTGAAAGGAGACCCCGACCACGATGTGTTTCTCGTGCTTCGCGGGCAGGTGGATCTTTACGCCACGGAATCGGGAGGACCGATCGGAAGTTGGGGTAACGGGAGAATGTTCGGAGAGATCGTGCTCCTCGAGGATCAGCCTCATCGCGTGAGCGCCTATGCGGCCATTCCCACTATTCTTCTGCAATTGGGACGGGCTGCATTCCAGGACTTAATGTTTGAAGAACCGTTTCTGGGAATGGCGGTGATGCGGAACCTTGCGGCTATCTTGGCGCTGCAGCGACACGACTGAGTTCCGCCTCCC
>JAYTTC010000428.1:0-5462 GCA_043745255.1 Verrucomicrobiales bacterium | reverse complement strand
GAGTCGACGCGGAGACGTCTCGTCACGATGCCGGCGTCGGGTTGGTCCTGCTGGGCGACGGGCATGGGGGATTTCGCGCGTTGACTCCGCGAGCATCGGGCGTCTCGATCGGCGGTGAGCAGCGCGGGAGTGCTGTGGCCGATTTCGATGGCGACGGTCGAATGGATCTGGTGGTTGCCGAGCACGCCGGGCGGACTCGGCTATTGCGCAATCAGAGCGGCATGCCGGGCGTGCGAGTGAGGCTGCGGGGGCCGAAGGGAAATCCAGACGCTGTGGGCGCAACCGTGCGCCTTCGTTACGGAGATCGAGTGAGCCGCGCTTTGGAAATCCATGCCGGGGGAGGCTACTGGTCCCAGGACTCAGCCACGCTGGTGTTGGCAGCATCGACTTTCCCGAGTGCGGTTTTAGTGAGATGGCCAGGGGGCCAAATGCAGGACTGGCCGTGGCCTTCTGGAATAAGGTCGATCGACGTTTCGCCGACCGAAGTTCAGCTCAGGTAGGTCACTGCTTTTTCGCAGCGTATTCATTCCTTCATTCTGCACTTTTGTCGGGCAGCCTCGACGGAGAGTCGGGTCGGATAAGAGCTCCCTGAACGCCGCGATGAAATCGTCGGTTGTCAGAATAAAATCCAGAATGAAATTTGCGGCGACTTCTTCTTGATGCCAAAAGAGTGCTGTGCTTAAGTGGCGGCGTTCCCGCAGAAAACTCAAAACGTAATCAGTGGCCTCACTGCGTCCCTGTATTTGTCCATGAGTTAGCCCTTCGGGTTAACGCAGCGGATCCTCCGAGGTCACGAGAAGTAACCACATTATGAAACCCTACAGCAATCTGGCCCCGCAGGGCCGTGGTATTCAGGCCAAGTCGGCTGGATGTCTCGCTGCGGCCATTGTTTCTGTCGCCCTCTGGGTGCCAGTGCAACGGCTCGGCGCAGCGGAACTCCAAACCAAAGACAAAATCTCGAGCCGAGTGGGCGTCCTTCAAGGGGGCTCCCGTTTTACCCCAGATGGCGCAGGGCACAGCGGCCTTGCAGGAGACACCGGCGCGGACTTCGGTGCGTCAGGTTCTGGGCCGATCTTGGTGAGTGACGCCGCGTTCATGAACGTGGCTGCTGCCAATGATGAGGTGAGCTTCGGATTCTGGTCGAAGAAATATGATACCGCCGCAGGCTCCGCGTTCTGGGCGGTCTCGCCTTCGAGCAACAACGGAGAGCGTGGTTTTCAGGCGCATCTCCCCTGGGACAACAACAACATTTATTTCGACACCGTCGGGTGCTGCAATGCCGACCAGCGGATCAATGCGGACATCGCGACCTTCGCCGATTACTCCGGCGACAGGGCTTGGTGGAACGACTGGCACTACTTCGTCTTTTCGAAGAAAGCGGATAACAAGCAGATCTGGATCGACGGCAAGTTGTTCCTGGAGCAGGCGACGGGAGCAGCACCGCTCCCGCAGGACTTCACGCGGCTCATGATCGGCTCGGACTACGCAGGCGGCGGTCTCTTTCATGCGGTGATCGATGACTTCTCCGTCTTCTCCACCCAGCTAGTAGAAGCTGACATCGCGGCTCTCGTCGCCGGGACCGCGCCAACCGCGCTGGCAGCCAGCACCGGACTGCTCGCCTATTGGGATTTCAATGATCCCCCTTCGGAAGGCCAGTTCCTTACGGTGAGTCCTGCACCCAAGGCAGCGACGGCAGCTCCGAACCTGATTCGAGTCGTCCACGTCGACGGTGCGACGCCCTGGGCTCAGGACAATGTCAGCTTGAAGATTGACGATATTGCGGTGACACCTGTGGTCACCAAGGACGGAGGCACGGCCACTGTCAGCTTCGTTCCAAGCCCGATCTTCGCGATTCAATCCACTCACAAGGCCGCATTGGCCTATCCCGCAGGCGGCCAAACCAAGACCCTGGAATGGAGCTTCACTGTCGCGGCCTACACTCGGGATTCTGTGGCGGGTCGCACAGGTGTGTTGACAGGAGGTTCCGCCTACACGTCTGACACGGTCGGTCACTCTGGATTGGCAGGGGACTATGCCCTCGACTTTGGGAAAAACGGCAGCGGACCGGTGGTGGTGAACGACGCCGCGTTCATGAACGCGGCTGCCGCCAATGATGAGGTGAGCTTCGGATTCTGGTCGAAGAAATATGATATCGCCGCGGGCTCCGCCTTCTGGGCGGTCTCCCCCGCGAGCAACAACGGAGAGCGTGGTTTTCAAGCGCATCTTCCGTGGGATAACGGCCACATCTATTTCGATACGGCCGGGTGTTGCAACGCCGATCAGCGGTTGGAGTCGGACATCGCGACCTTCGCCGATTACTCTGGCGACGTGACCTGGTGGCAGGACTGGCACTACTTTGTCTTCTCGAAGAAGGTGGACAACAAACAGATCTGGATCGACGGCAAGTTGTTCCTTGAGCAAGCGACGGGAGCAGCGCCGCTCCCGCAGGACTTCACGCGGCTCATGATCGGCTCGGACAACGCAGGCGGGGGTCTCTTTCATGCGGTGATCGACGACTTCTCCGTCTTCTCCACCCAGCTAGTAGAAGCTGACATCGCGGCTCTCGTCGCCGGGACCAAGGCTTCAGCACTACCGGCAGCGGTGGGGCTTTTGGCCAACTGGGATTTCAACGACTTTCCCCCCCAGGGCCTGTTCGTTTCTACGACCCCATCCCCTGACTCCACGGATGCTCTTCCCAATCTGATCAAAGTGGTTCATCAGCAGGGAATCCCTCTCTGGGATCTGACCAAAGTGAGCCTCAAGGTGGATGCTGTGCTCGTCACACCCACCCTCAGCCTGGATGAAGGTAAACTCACGGTGGCCTATGTGCCGTCTCCCCTCTTTGCCGGGAAATCCACGCACTCCGTCGCGCTCACTTACCCGGGTACGGGCGGGCTGTTGACCAAGAGTTGGCAATTCACCGTGGGAGCCTATGCCAAAGATGTGCTCCACAATTACATTGGCTCTCTCGAGGGTGCTGCTGTCTTCACGGAGGACGCGGGTGGCCGTTCCGGCAACCCCGGGGACCTGGGCGTCGATCTGGGTCCGACCCAGGCCGGCCAATCGGTTCACGTTCTCGACGCCAGCTTTCTGAATGAGGCGGCCGCCAACGATGAGATGGCGATTGCTGGGTGGCAGAAACTATATTCAGTTCACGATTCCGCATTCGTCTGGGGAGTCTCTCCAAGCTCCAACGGAAGCCGACGTGGATGGGGCACCCATTCGCCCTGGAGCAATAACAATCTGTATTTTGATACTGCAGGTTGCTGCGACGCGAGTCAGCGCACCTCTGCTGGCATCAATAGCTTCCCTCCCTATATCGAGGTGAATGATGTAGCGTGGTGGAATAGCTGGCACTATCTGGTATTCCAGAAAAAACTCGCGACCAAGGAAATCTGGATTGATGGACAGCTGTTCACAACCGGACAGAACGACAAGCCCCTGCCAACCGACTTCACTGAGCTCTATGTGGGCTTTGATCCTGCAGACGGGGCTCGGCTTCAAGGAGTCGTCGATGATATCGCGGTCTTCAAGACCGCACTGTCACCCGAGGATATCGCGCAACTGGCTGGCGGAGCAGTTCCCACCTCGCTCCCCGAGAGCACAGGGCTGATTGCCTATTGGAACTTCAACGACACGGCTGTAGTTCCGCTCCACATTGACAGCGCCGTCCGTAACGGAGCTTCTCTCACCATCGGCTGGTCCGGGAGCAAGGCACCCTATCTGTTGGAGCGGAAATCTAGCCTTTCCGATCCCTCCTGGGTTAAGGTCCTCACCACATCGATTGCGAGCGCGACGGTGGCCATCCAGGGCAAATCAGGATTCTTCAGGGTGAGTGATCAAGCGGCAACCACGGTGCAGCCGTTCAAGGCATCCCTCAATGGGGCTTCCGAAAAGCCAAATGCGGTGAACACCCCAGCCACCGGAACTGGGAGTCTCAGCTTGGAAGGGAATCAGCTGTGGTACTATCTCACCTACGAGAACCTCTCGGCCGGTGCGACCGCAGCTCATATTCACGGACCGGCCAGCGCCAGCCAAGCTGCCGGAGTCCTTCAAGGCCTCGGAACGCCGACTGGCACTTCAGGAGTTCTGACCGGTGTGCTCACTCTCACCGACGAGCAAAAGGCCCATGTCCTGGCGGGCAACACCTATATCAATATTCACACCACGGCAAACCCGGGGGGTGAGATTCGCGGTCAGATTACTCCTTAAGGAGTCAGAGTTCTTTCGGGAAATACGGAACGCAGAGCGGGCCTTGGCGGTGACTGGTAGCGGTCACTCCAAGGCCCGCTTCTTTTTTGTCTCAGATCAGTATTTTTTCACCACCTCGCCCGCCACGTCAGTGAGACGGAAATCACGGCCTTGGAATCGAAAGGTGAGCTTCTCATGATCGATGCCGAGGCGATCGAGGACGGTGGCCCCAAAGGCCGACTCTCGGCTCGATGCCACCGCCCGCCATCCAGACGTTAAATGCCTTCATGTGATGGTCGCGTCCGTCACAAGATCGGCTCGCTCTGAGATCGCAATTCAACACCCTGATGATTGCTGGGAAGGAAACCGCTGCCCCAATAGCGGGAGAGCAGGGGTTGGTCCTGTCCAAAACCTAAGCACCACGAAGGCGTGCGACTGTTGATTCCCGCTGCCAAACCCGAAGGGTCAAGACTCGGATTAATCTCACTGATACGCGGGGTTGACCTTTGCCCAGGCTGCTGCACAGTGAGGTCGTCCTGTAATGGGATGGGGGCGTACTGGTTTCGACCATGTAGATCCGCCAGAGGCGGCATGCCGAGGATGGTTCGTTGGCCTCGTAAAACATCGAACCAAAAAATAAAAGCTAACGAAGAGTTCGCTCTCGCGGCCTAAGGCCACGACGTTCACCGGCAGACACCTGCTATGTCGGATGAACGCCATTTGCAGGCATGGTTGACGGCGGAGACTGCGCGCCGGCGGCCGAGAAAATCTCATGCAGACTAGGCAGCGCGAATCGAGTTCGGACGCCATCGCGTAGCAGAAAATCTTCTCCGGACTAAGCATGTAGTCGCGGCTGGTTTGTTATCCAAGGACGCGGGTTCAACTCCCGCCGCCTCCACCACTTTGAAGATTGTGCGGAAACATCCGCTGTGCTGCGCACAGCAACAGTGCATTCCGCCAAGTAAATCCATGGTTTTTTGAACGAAACGGTTAAGGTCTGCTCCCGCAAAAGGCGGTTCGAGCCGACTTTTTTGAGAAATGACTTCATTTCCAACCAGTTGTCGTTGGAAACCCATTTTTCGGCCTGATTTGCCGCAAGAATCCAGTTTTTGACGGGTTCGAGCCGATTGACTCTGCCTTTTTCCAAGGCGGTCAGTTTATGCCCTAAATCGGCGTTCTGCTGGATCAAGGGGTTTTTCAAATCCTTGAACTCACGAAGTTCAAGGCCGCCATCGACAAAGGCGTTGTTGAGCCTGTCGAGTTTGGCCTTG
>JAYTTC010000427.1:0-5464 GCA_043745255.1 Verrucomicrobiales bacterium | reverse complement strand
GCCGAAGGTATTTCGCCCGTAGCGATCGCGCAGTGTCTCCGCCTCCTGGCCGAGATCGAACGCCTTGCGCGCACGACCGGAGATGATGAGGTCGAGGGCTCGCCCGTAATACTCGTTGAGATTGTACTGCTCCACCGCCTTCTCGATTTCGGGCATCGAGTCATTCAATGAGTCGCGCAGCTTGGCGCGACGTTGCAGGCGGAGTGAGAAGACTTCCGGTGGGAGCTTTAGGTCGTCCGTCCGCACGTTGTCCATCTTCGACATATTCATGTCGTCGCCTTCGGGGAACAGCGTGTAAGGGTCGAATCCCTTGCCAAGAAAACCAGCGGTGCCGCCCTTGCCCACCACATTGCTCTCCTGAAGAGGTCGGGGAAGCATCACGAACGGGAGCATCGGCTCAGTGGGCGGGCGGAGCCGGATGATATTCGATCCGAAATTGGGAAAGTCTTTTGCATTCGGAGGCTCCAGTTGACCGGACGGGCTCACCTTGTCGGTCGTGTATCCGGTCATGATCTGGTAGATCGCGGCGGTGTGGTTGAACAGACCGTTCGGTGTATAGCTCATCGAGCGGATCATGGTGAACTTGTCGTTCACTTTGGCCATCTGCGGAAGAATCTCGGTGAATTGAATCCCGGGAATCTTTGTGGAGATATTCCGAAACGGACTGCGAATCTTATCAGGCACCCCCTCCTTGGGATCCCAGAGATCCAGATGACTCGGTCCTCCTTGGAGATAAACCATGATGATGCTTTTCGCTTTGCCCCAGCCGGGCCCCCCCTTCGCTTCTGTTTCGCTGGCGTTCGCTTTTAATTGGAAGAGCGATCCCAGCGACATTCCGAGGATGCTTGAGCCGCCGATCCGAAGAAGGTCGCGGCGAGTCATTTTCAGATGATTGTCACAGAGGTCCGTGCAGAATTCACCGGGGATGCGCAGCATAGTTTTTTTTGAGTTTCAGAGTTTGGAGTGTGCGACGTTCGTGTGAGCCGACGGTTACCGGTTAAAGAGAAACGAGGGAGTGTTGATGAGCGCCCAGGTGAGGTCTTGCGCTGCAGTGAGTCGTTTGTTGGTCATCTGCCGTGTGCTGGCTTCGATATCCTGCCGCAGTTGCACCAGCGCGGGGTCCGTGCTGACAGGTTTGGAAACCCGAGCCAGCTCCGCTTTGAGTTCCTTCGCTTTCGCATCGGAGGGCAGCGGGCTGCGTGCGACGACGAGCGCCTGCTCCCGGAGTCGAAGTTCGTCGTCCTGCATGCGATAAAACTCCATCATTCGTGCGGCCTGCTGCGGCGTGCGTAGGAGGGAGGAAATTTTTTCGATCTCGGCGATATCCGAAGGCAAACCCTCGCCCATGTTCGATGAACTCGTAGTCAGCCAGATGCGAAAGCGACCCAACTCATACGCTGCCTGAAAATGATGCTGAAGAGTGATCTTCAAAGTCGAGCCTTCGGCTGTTCCGATCGGTTTCTCGAGCGCGAACGCGGCCCAGTGTGGTTTGCCGATCGACCCACTCACCGCCCACCCTTCGAGTCGGCCCTGCTCAGCCTTGCCGTCAAAAGTGTGCTTCAGATCCAGGTCCTTCTGAACATAGTCCGCCCGCGCCTCTGTGATCTTCTGTCGAGTGAGCTTCGTGGCGTTGGTCTTGGATCCGGCGTCGATTAGGATCTCGCTCAGCAGGAAGTTGCCTTCTTTCTGTCCGGGTCCGAAGGAAGGGAGAGCATCGTCCGTCATTACCTCCAGCTTGATGCCGGTGATGGATGCCAACCCGGTCTCGAGTGTGATGACATAGTCCGGCAATTCGCCGTTGCTCCCATAGGATCGGATCGTTCCATCGGCGAGCTTCTCGAGTCGCGCTGACCCGGATCCTTTGACTTCTTTGATCTCGGGGACGTACCACGTCGTTCCCCATTGCTCATCGGTGAGCTTGCCTTCCCAGTTGCCGAGGCGAGTGCCGAGGTTCGGTTGGAACTCCTCCAGGATTCGTTCGGCTTCCGCGATCCGACCGGAACGCTCTCGCTCGGATGCGGCGACCTTCGGCGCCTGTTCCATCAAGTGAGCCATGAGTGCTGTCTCGGCTTTGGCGATCAAGTTGGTACGTTCCTTTTCTCCCTTGGAACGGGTCTCGGCCCACGTGGCTTCCGCTTTTTGGAGCTCGTTCGTCATCTGAGTGTGCTCTTCTTCCAGGTGACTGATGATCTGCAGCGAGGAATCGATCTCCTTCTCGCTGGCTGAGCGGCTCAACACCCGCATAAAAACCTCTCGCACCAAAGCGCGGTCATCTTTTTCTCGAGCCACCAATTTCGCGATCTCACTCTTCGGATCATTGACCGCACCGGATACCGCTGGGCCGCTGAGCAGTGCCATCACCGAACCGAGTCGTATTTCATTGCTCCGCTCGCATTCGCAGGCGCTCTCGCGCGGAGGTCGACCGAGGTTCGCCAGGAACCCGCTCGGAGAGTCGATCGCGGAGTCGAGGAGCTGGGCGGCGCGGGTTCCGAGTTTCACCCCGGGGAAGTTCAGGGTCGATCCCGTCACTCGATACACTGCGTCCATGAGAACTTCGGCCGGCAACCGACGCGCCGTGGCGTGGGAATAATTCACCTTGTCGTCCACGTTCCAGGAGTGGCTCGTGAGCGAAAGCTGATAGCTGCGGGACTGGCAGATCATCCGAAGGATGCGACGACTGTTAAATCCGCTGTCGACAAACTGCTGGGTCAGATAGTCCAGCAGGGCAGGGTTAGAGGCCGGATTTCCCGCGCGGATATCATCGAGGGGATCGATCAACCCCACTCCCATCAAATATCCCCACAGCCGATTCACATAGCTCAACGCGAAATACCGATTGTCTCCCGAGGTCATCCAATTGGCCAGTTTCTGTCGCCGAGTTTGATCCGCGTTGGTGTTGCTCAGAGTGGCGGAGAATGGGAACGAGGGGGGTGCGATTTTCCCGGTGCGATCGTGTTTTACCTCTCCCTCCTTCTTGTCCGACACGATCTCGAAGAGCGGCTTGGATCCTTCCACCGCGGAGCCGCCAATTCGTCGATCTCCACTGGCAGGATCCTTCTCCATGTCCACTTGAGCGAAGAATGCGGCCATCTGATAGTACTGGTCCTGTGTCCATCGCTCGAACGGATGGTCGTGACACTTGTTGCAGTTGAATCGAGTGGCTAGGAAAAGGTGCGTCGTGTTCTCCATGGTGTCGGTCGGACCGCGGAGAACCTTGTAATAGGAGGCTGCGGGATTCTCTCGATTCGATCCCGAGGCCGTCAGAATGGTTCGGACGAATTCATCATAGGGCGTGTTGGCCTCCACCTGATGGTGGATCCAGTCGCGAAAGAGCTGAGCGCCTTCCTCCCCCAGGAACTTGCGGTTCACCTGCAGCAGATCCGACCACTTGCTCGTCCAGTGATCGACAAAGTCGGGACTGCCCAAGAGGTGGTCGATAAGCTCGTCGCGCTTGCTCCGACTGTCTCCGCGGTCGCTGATAAAGTGACGCACCTCCTGCGCGGAAGGCGGAAGCCCGGTGAGATCGAGATACACGCGACGAATGAATTCGGCATCGGATGCGACCTCGCTGGGGAGGATTTTCATTCGCTTCCATTTGGCCGCCACCAGGTCATCGATCTTGTTGTACGACGGCGGCTCCTTCCATACAAACCCGGTGCGGTCGCCCATCACGGTGACGGTGATCGCGGCGTAGGCTCCTTCATAGCGGGCCAGGATAGGTGCTTCCCCTCGCCGCAGAGTCGTGACGATCCCGGTGGAGTCGGCGACGGCTACGTCGGTGTTCCCACTTTCCACGAATGCCTCTGAGGTAACGTCACGTGTCTTGCCATCGGCGAAGGTAGCGATGATTCGTATCTGCTGACGCGATCCTGTTTCCTGCACCACGGGGTCTTTGGGGAAAAGTTCGATCTTCGCCACTCGGGGTGACGCGGTGTTGAGCGCGGCTCCCGAGGCAATCCACTGGCGGATCACCGCATAATACTCCGAGTCGGTGGTGGTTCGCTGGCCGCCCTCGTGGGGAACCGCGCCGGTGGCTTTGAGCAAGAGCAGGCTGTCGTCGGGGGAGGCGAGAGCGACTCGACGTGATGCGACGTCGTCGGTGAACGCCCGCACATCGTAGATCGGATCGTACCCGCGGAGCGAGAGCTTGAATCCGTTCTTCCCCTCCTTGGCACCATGGCAGGTGCCCGCATTGCACCCGAGTTTCGACAGGACGGGATTCACATCTTGAACGAAGTCCGAATCGAACTGGGTGCTGAACTGTGCAAGGTCCAGGACGATCTCGGCGGTCTTGCCTCCATAGCTGATCTTAATGGTACCGTGTCCGGGCTTTTGCACCGAGAGTTTCCCGCTGGGGGAGACGGCACCTAAGTCGCCGCTGACCTCGTAGTGCGCGAGTCGTGTGACGTCCGCTTCATCGCCACTCGTCAGCTTGGCCGTGATCAGCAACTGGGAATGCTCGGTGCGACTGCGCAATTGGAGGGTGGAAGGGCTCGCGATCAGAATTGCGATTTCGCTTCCTTTGGGAAGAGATTCGTTGACGGCCTCCGTCGGCCGAGCGGCTCTAGCCACAGTCTCGCTCGCGGAAGGGGAGGAGGAGACGGCTTCAATTTTGGGTGCAGCGGGGAAATGCTTCACCACGCTGCCGGTGTTGGGGTCGATGAGGTGGATTTCTCCATCGCTTCCCGCAGCGGCGAGTCGAGTGCCGTCGGGACTGAAGGAAAGCGCATACAGCGCCAGATTGGAAAAGGAGAGGGAGGAGATCTGCTTGATGTCGGCAGTGACGTACTTTTCCACCGCTGCTTTCTCCTCGGCGGACTGTCCACCCACTTCCTTTTCCAGAATGGGAATCAGGCTCGCCGGAAGTGTGGAGTCGAAATCGGAGGAATAGATCTGAACGGAACTGTGCGAGTCGAGGCTCGCTCCTGCCGCGATGCGTTTTCCGTCTTGGGTGTAGTCCACGCTGAAGATTCGTCCTTCCATTGCAGGGAAGCGGCGAATCAGGTTGGCGTTGTCACCAATCTTTCGCGCGGTCTGTCGGAACACTCGATAGATCTGTGGTATTCCATCGGCCCCGCCAACCAGGATCTCGTCCCTTGAGGGATGTCGGGCCACGCTTTGTAATCCTCCGCGGAGGGCACCGGGAGTGATGGAGGTGATGTTATCGACGAAGCGTTGTGACGCGACTTCGCTGAGTTTGGCCGACATGTCCCGCCCCACCGAGATCACATGGGTGCCGTTGGTGGAGAAAACCGTGTCGAGCACCCAGTCATTGTGCGAGCCCTGCTGCAGGACTTGCTTGCCGCTCGAGGCCTCGATGGCGCGAACCGTTTTGTCGGGACATCCGAAGGAGACCATTTTCCCGTCTGGCGACCAGTTCACCCCGTAGAGCGTGTCGTATCCGATGGAGGCGGACACGATGAGCTTCTGCTTGGCGAGATCCCAGATCTGCACCTCTCCCATG
>JAYTTC010000426.1:0-1503 GCA_043745255.1 Verrucomicrobiales bacterium | reverse complement strand
AAACCTTTCAGCCTCACAGGTCTCCCTCCAAAATCGCGACTTTGACCCCCGCTGCAACTGAATCTACCCACAACTCGGAGATGCGCCCCGTCCCTAAGAAGGTGGGTTGAAGCTCTTGCGCCCGTCGCTTCATCTCTGCAAAGATGTTCGGAGCGCCCGCTTGCCTGGACGCCTGCCGTGCTTCGGCGGACATCCCTCGCGAGTTGGCCTCGATGCGGTAGAGTTTACCCTAGCGTACCCGACCCCAGGGAGGATCCGAGACACGGCCGAAATTACTAAATTAATTGTGTATGCGATTCACGCGAAGAAGAGTCCTGCCGCTAATTGTTGGCATCCTCGTGGCCTATGTATTCCTAGTGTGGTTCGCTTTTCCCAGAATTAAGAAAAGATCCCGCGTTGAACTGATTCGCTTGGGAACTGAGCTCATCGAGCGGGTTGGCGGCTCGGTGCAGGTCTGTCGGGAAACTGATCGACTGTTCGACCTATATTCCAAACAGAATTATCACTTGCTGAGTGATGAAGAAGCCACGAATTTTCCGGCTCTTTCTGGGCTGGGTCACGTGCGGGGGGTATGGTCCGGAGACCCCTCTTACGTTTCTGTCCGACACGGTGACCACCTGGACGGGGCCTTTATTCAAATCGTGCCTAAGAGCATCACAACATCGGTGCGAGTAGCTACTAATTGAGTAGAACTGCTTTCTAAACGGATCTATATCCACGAGTAGAGTCGCCTCACCTGCTGGATCTTTCAAACGGTCCTGTCGTCACTTCGTCGTACTGAAAAAAACGCGCGCATAAAGCGCTATGATTATTTGCCGCGAAAGCTGTGATCCAAGATTAGGTACCGGCCCATGGTCTCACGGTTACGACCGAGATCGCGTGCGACCTTGCGTGACGATTACCGAGAGGTTGAAGTGAACCCTAAATGGCTGAACTCGCTGTCAGCAAAAGCACCAGCAGTTGAGGAGTGAACGGAGCGTCAAACAGGATCAGATCTCGATACTGGACATAAGGCACTTGAGTGGAGGAAGTGGTCACTCGTGACTAGACCCCTGAGGATCGAGATTGCCGGGGGCCGTTACCATGTGATGGCGCGTGGCAATGAGCGAAGGGACGTCTTCCGCAAGAAATCGGATTCCCTGCACTTCCTGGAGATTCTGGAGGAACTGCAGGAGCGCTTTGGTGCCTCGCTCCACGCGTACGCCCCGATGAAGAACCCTTATCTTGGTCAACGCCGCGGAAGGATGAGCCTGGTGGAGTTGGGAGAAAGGGCAGGGGGGATGAACTACGCTGCTGTCGGAGCGGCCTTAAGCCGATTCTCAAGCAAGCTGAACAGTGGCTCATGCAAGGCGCGGCTTCGCCGCGTGGAGAAAGCAATATCAAGTATTGAGAGCTGACCCTGTTGCCCTTTCCCACTAGCACGAAGGCCTGGCTGGTATCGCCCTCGACGACCCTGATCGCAGCCAGCTTACGCTATGACGCCGCCGGAAGACTTGCCGGGGT
>JAYTTC010000425.1:0-5477 GCA_043745255.1 Verrucomicrobiales bacterium | reverse complement strand
GTCGCTCCAGCGAGAGAACGATGCCTCCTCGAATCGGAACGCAGCCTCCCACGTACCCGTGGCCTGCGCCCCGAGGAGTCACCGGAATGCGATGCTGGTGGGCGAATCGCAGCACGGCTGCGACGTCGGCGGTGTTCCGGGGCAGGGCGACGGCGTCGGGCTGGTGAGCGGCGAACCATTTATCTCCGGCATAACGGCTGCAGTCTTTCTCCTCGAGCAGCAGCTGTCCGCGACCGAGTCTGAGCTGAAGGGTACGGAGGGAGCGAATCGTGGACTGCATTTCAAACAAGCTCTTAGGAGTCGACTGTGGCTTTCAGGTCAGCAAATATGATCACCCCGGCGCCGGTCTGCAGGAGGCTGCTCACTTGAACCTGCACAGTCTGGCCAATCAGACTCTGACCGTGATTGACCACGACCATGGTGCCGTCCGGCTGATACCCGACCGCCTGTCCTTTTTCTTTACCATCGCGGACGAGCTTCAGCTGCAGAATTTCCCCAGGAAGAATCACCGGCTTCAACGCGCTGCTCAGCTGAGCGAGATTGACGCAATGAACGGCCTGCAATTCAGCCACCTTGGTGAGGTTGTAGTCGGTGGTGAACAGCCGCGCTGAAAGTGAATGGGCTAGGCGGACCAGTTTGGAATCGACCTCCGTCTCGTCCGTGAAATCCGCATCGTGCAGTCGAACCTCAATGCGTTTGTTTTGCTGGAGTCGTTGCAGCATCTCCAGGCCTCGCCGCCCGCGAGCTCGTTTGCTGGCATCGGCCGAGTCAGCGACCTGCTGGAGTTCGCGCAATACGAACTTGGGTATGATCAGGATCCCTTCCAAAAAGCGTCCCTCGACCAGTTCGGCGATCCGCCCATCGATGATGACGCTGGTATCCAGCACCATGAGGTTCTCGGGCTTGTTCTCACGGCTGAATCGAACGTAGGGAATGATCAGCGAGAAGTCCTCTTTGTTGCTTCGCATCGCGAGGATGATGCCGATGTAGCCAAACGCTAAGAAAATAGAAAGCCGGATCAGCCAGCGTTGCCGGTCGTCGGCGTACTCAAACAGCCGGGATTGATCGACGAGCCAGCCAATCATGGAACCGAGCATGAGCCCGAAGGTCGCGGCCGAGAAGGCGCGCAGGGAGAAGCCTTTGAGTAACTCATCGATCAAGATCAGCAGCGCTCCCAGCCCAAAGCCGATGAGGCATCCTAGCAGCCCATTCTGAACCAGCGTCGGCTGGACCTGACTCACGGCGTATCCGCCGCAAATACAGAGGAGCAGAAAGAAAATACGAACCGGCCAAACATTCATGCGGAGTTAGTGGGTTTTGTTGCGAGAGCCGCCCAGCGTGGGTCCGCTGGGGGTCTTGATCGTGCGAGGTTTGTAGAGCAGCCCGTAGTGACTGAGATTGCTGCTGAGCTGTGAGAAATTAAGAACCGTTTGCCTCCACGCCTCCCGTGTTTCGGCGTCTTTGAGAAGGCTGCCCGCGAGGCCCTCTCCGTTGTTCAAATCGCGAGTCATGTTCTCCATCGTCTTGCTCGCAGATTGCAGGGATTGGAGTGTGTTGCTGAAACCGGAGCGATTTTCGTCGAGCGTGGAGTTTAACGACTTGCCGAGGCGATCCATGCTCATGGCGAATCGCGAGAGATTGCTGACCGATCCGCTGACTGGCTCGGCATTGGTGACGATGAGGTTGTCGACTCGGTCTGCAATGGTGAGCACGCGATCGGAGAGCTGATGAAAGTTCTTTAGGGTTAGGGTGAGGTTGCTCAGGGTACCTTCGTTGAGCACCAGCCGATCGACCCGTTGGATGGCCTCGTTCAAGCGCCGAGCGGTCTGATCGATCTTCTGAATGAACCCGGTCGCCGCGCGCGCCGCTTCCTGAAGATTGAACGGTTCCTCGCCTCGCACCGTCGCCCCTTCCACCAGCATCGGAGCCGTGGTGCTTTGCGGATACACCGCGACGTGCTGGTCCCCGAGGAACCCCGCTTGCTCGATGACGAATCGCGCGTCGGATCTCACCGGATATCGACTGTCGATCTTGAGTCGCAGCAGAACCGTTTTTCCATCTGCCCCGAGCGAGAGTCCGGTCACCGAGCCGACTCGTAATCCCCCCACAAGCACCCCCGCCTGCTGCTTGATGCCGCCCACGTCGACGGTTTGCAGGTTCAGTGTGTAGGTCGGACGAAAGATCGAAAGGCCCTTGCTGAAGTTGAGAATCATCGCCGCAAGCAGCGTCAAGCAGATCACCACAAACAGTCCGACTTTGGTTTGAAGGTTTCCTGAGCTCATGTGAAAAATTCAGGGGTCAGCAATGCCGTTGACGAATTGATAGATGATCGGGTCCCGGGAGGTGAAGAGCGATTCGGTGGGTTGATCGGCGTAGATTCGACCCTGGTGCATGAGCAGCACTCGGTGCGCAATCGCGCGCACGCTTCGCATGTCGTGCGTCACCACGACGGTGGTGGCTTTCAACTGGTCGCAGATTCGCTTGATCATTTTGTCGATGCTGTCTGACACGATGGGGTCCAATCCGGTGGTGGGCTCGTCGTAGAGCAGGATTTCGGGTCGGTAGACAATCGCGCGCGCGAGTCCGACTCGTTTGCGCATCCCGCCGGATAGCTCGGCAGGCTTCTTAGCCCCCGCGCCGGGCAGTTCGACCATGTCCAGTGCCTCCTCGACTCGGACGGCGATTTCCGGGGTCGAGAGGGTGCCTTGGCGATTGAGGGGAAAGGCCACATTTTCGAACACGGTGAGTGAATCGAACAGCGCAGCGCTCTGGAATAGAAGTCCGAATTGGCGACGGACCTCCAGGAGCTGTCGCTCGTTCAAATGACCGATCTCCTGACCGTTGATCAAGACCTGGCCCTCGTCCGGGGCGAGCAGCCCGATGAGGTGCTTTAGCAGAATGCTTTTTCCGCAGCCGCTGCGCCCGATGATCGCCACCGCTTCGCCGGTTTCGATCCGGAGGCTGAGACCCTCCAGAACGGTCTGGCCGCCGAAGGACTTGCGAATATTTCGGGTTTCGATCATTCGTGAGCGAAGAGGCGGGTGAGCAGCAAGGTCAGGAAAAAATTGCTGATCAGGATGCTGATCGAGGAAAACACCACGGCCTCGGTAGTGGCTTTGCCCACGCCTTCCGCGCCCTGACTGCAGTTCAGCCCTTTGTAACACCCGACGAGTGCAATCAACGCGCCGAACAGGACAGACTTAATCAAGCCCATCACCACATCCTCCGGTGAGGTGTACAAGACCATATTGTGCCAGGCGTAAGCGGGATCGATTCCCAGCAGCAGGACGCCCACGATATAGGCGGAGAGGATGCCGACGCAGATCGACCCGACGGTCAGGAGCGGCATCGCCAGCGTGGTGGCGAGAAGTCGGGGGACCACTAGAAAATCCACCGGATGAGTCGCCAACGCTCTCAGAGCGTCGATTTGTTCGGTGACCCGCATGGTTCCGAGCTCGGCCGCCATGGAGGCCCCCACACGTCCGGCTACCATCAATCCGCTTAGCACCGGACCCAATTCGCTACACATCGAGATGCTCACCACCGCCAGAGTGGCGGTGTCCATGCGCACTTTATGAAACTGAAAGTAGGTCTGCGCGCAGAGCACCATTCCGGTGAAGGCTCCTGTGATCAGCACCACGGAAAGGGATTTTACTCCGATGAAATAGAGCTGATAGAGGACGGCGGTCATTTCCCATCGCTTGTGCGTCAGGGAGCCGAGCGCCTCGCAGGCGAGCAACGTGATGCTTCCCAGACCTGATAGGATTCGCCTCACTCGAGCGCGGACCGGGAGAGAACTCAGCAGAGATTCAGTGTCCATTCTTGGTTGCAGGCTCGGCTCTTGCAGGCCATTGCACCCCCCTTGATTCGCTGCCTGGACGGGAAGCTCAAGAGAAAAGTGAGAGTTGCCCTGTTTTGTGGCAGCCGGAGAAGGAGATCCAGGTCCTGTATTCTCAGGAGTCAGGGTTCGCTTTAGCGAGAGAAAGGCACTGCCGATGGAAGAGTCGCGCGTTGGGTGTTCGTCCCGGAACTGCCTCTGTTTGGAGGATCCCGCTAGAGGCCTTCGTCAAACGCGAATTGAGAGCGAGCGCTTATGCAGAACCAGAGTGGAATTTTTGTTCGGCCCAATCTGAAAGGTTTTTTGATCGGCGGCCTCTTCGTGCTGATGTTTCATTTCTTGATGCAGCAGATCGAAGGCACCACGGCGGACGTGCCGAGACCGGAGGTGCCCGCCACCGTGCAGAAGTGGAACTCGGGTGATGTTCTGGCGATGATCGAGCACGTGACGGAGCAGCCCTCTGCGGAAGGGTATTCTCAAATAGGCGCCTACTTCGAACTCCAGAAAGACTACAAAAAGGCCATGATGTTCATCCGCAAGGCCGAGGCTTTTTCTCAGCTGAGCGAGGACTACGAGTAGCTGAGCCCTCTGCGAGCACCTCGCCAGTGTCGGCTGCTGTAGTCGCTTTTCGGACTGGCTCCTTTTCGTGACGCTCTAAAATCAATCGGGGCCGGGGTCGGTTCGGGTGGGGATGGGCCGATACGGCCCACACTACACAATTACAGGGAGCAGGCCCCACGCGGTTTCCGTCTTCTGTAGCGTCGTCCGTATCGGACGATTCGGGCCCGGATTGGGGGCGGCTTCACCCAAAATCACCAAGACACGAAAAGGGACGAGAGGAGGACTTACGACAGAAATATGAGCCGGGACCTGTTCCGCGGACCGGATATTTCTGTCCTCGATATTGTTGTCGAGCCTTCCGCCGCATCACTCCTTTTTGAAGTCAGCGTGATTCGGATTTCCCGAGGACTCCAGGTAAGCCATCAGATCCAAGACTTCCTCCTTGCTGAGACTGTTCATTAAACCCTCGGGCATCGGTGACAGGGTCGCCTTCCTTCGGCTCTTGATTTCGCTCTTCTTGATCTCGGTCGTTCCCCCAGTGAGAGGGCTGGTCAGCAGAACAATGCGATCTCCCTTTTCCTCCAGGACGCGTCCGCTGATCTCATCAGCGTCGTTTTTCAAGAAGGTGGTATTTTCATACTGCTCGCTGATCACTTTGCTGGGTTCCAAAATGGAGCTCAGGATATCCGCGCGGCTGAATCGGCTGGAGATTCCCGCCAGATCCGGCCCGACCGCTCCGCCCTCATTGCCGAAGCGATGACAAACTCCGCACTGTCCAACCGCGAACGCCTCCTTGCCGCGTTGAAACTTCCGTCCCTTCGCGACTTGATCCAACACCGGAATGATATCGGCCATCTTCCAATCACGAACGAAGGAGCGCGCTGCCGCCGGTGTCTTGGTCGCCATCTTTTTTGCGGGCTGGAGGATGTCGGCAAGAGCTTCCTTGTCTTTCAGGGGAAGCGAGTTGATCACCTCGTTCCTGAGTTCACGCAGGAAGCCGTCGAAGCTGGCGCCGTTCGATGCCTCGAGACCCACGTCCCGGAACCACTGAACAACGTCAGCAGGGTGGGCCGAGGTG